>NZ_JAEMUE010000025.1:0-3880 GCF_018342435.1 Neochlamydia sp. AcF65 | reverse complement strand
CTTCTTAGCTTTTCACTTAAGAAGCAGTAAACATACAAAATATCGAATTATTTCCGCAACTCCTATTTTCCTTTTTCTTTATTTTTTTCCTAAGCTTCTAAAAATTAAAGCGACTGAATAATTTTTAAATTTGAGCAGTCACTTTTCAACCTATATGTTTGTTCTAAGGTGTGCAAGGATATAAATCGCTATATCAGGGGGAATTCTAAGGAGAGGCGTTTGTCTTAGGGTGAAATCTAAATCACTCGTTCTCTAGATGTTATTATACCAAAAAAGCAATCTTATTCAAGGATTATTTTAATATAATGTGGAAAAAACTGTCCCGTCTTTCTTGTCCTTCTTATTTTCATGCAGGGCATTTAGGCGAAATCGATGGTGAGTATTCCTGATAGTCCAAGCTTAACTTCTCCCTCTAATTTGAAAGAAAGCGAAAAGCTCCTCTCCTAATCTATTCTCCAACTTATATGAAACGTTTCTTTTCCTACCTTTTAAGCCAGCATATTTCGTGTTCCCTTAATTTGTTGAGTGTAATCTTATAGGGCATTTCTTAACTTTTGGCTTCTTAACTCACCTGTTTAATGTATTGCCAGTTCTTAAAGCGTCTTTTCCTAATCATCTAGCTTCTAAGGTTAAAAGCCCATGATGTCTCACCTCATCTGCTTCAATTTATTCAATCTTTATGCTGTATATTTTAGCAAAAAAGCGAATGCGGGAAATGCAAGTTAATTGTAAGTTTTCTCTTACATTCAGCTGATAAGGGATTCCGCCATTTTTTTATTAAGTTAAAGGCAGATGAGGAATGCTTTCTAAAACACAACAGGCATAGACTACCTGATAAAACCTAAATAGGGGATCTTTATAAAGGTGCCTTAAAAAGATCTTTTTAGTCATTGAAAGTTTACATAAAGGGAATGCTCCTTATATAAACAAAGAGCTATAAAAGAAAATAAGAAAGCTTCCTGATCCTCCTCCCTTCTTCCTCTAAAGATCAGATAATGCTAAGTAAATAGTAGACGGTAATGCCCGCCATGTAGCCTACAGAGGCAGGAAAAGATATTTTTTTTAAATACCAGGAAAAATCTACTTTCTCTAGTCCCATAAAGACCACACCTGCAGCAGAGCCAATAATCAACAGGCTGCCTCCAGTGCCTGCACAATACGCTACCAATTGCCAAAAGGAAGAATCTTGAGGATACTGTTGAAGACTGTACATTCCCATGCTGGCCGCTACCAATGGAACATTATCCACAATTGCTGAAGCTATACCAATTAGAGTGGCTATCACCTCTGTGTTTCCTACATGCTGATTTAACCACTGAGCTAACATTTTTAGTAGCTCTGCCGACTCTAAAGCATTAATGCATAAAAGAATGCCAAAGAAAAATAATACTCCTGATAAATCAATCTTTGTTAATACATGCGGCACACGTAAATGTTCACGATCTTCTTCTTTAAAATAAGCAATATCCGTCATTAGCCATAATAGCCCTAAACCAAACAATATTCCCATAAAGGGGGGCAAACCCGTCAATGTTTTAAAAATAGGGACAAAGATAAGCGCAGCTATACCTGCTAAAAAAATTAGCTTGCCAATAGGTTCTAGTTTTTTATGCGCGTTCAATAATTCATGCTCGATTAGTGAGCCTTTTAAGCATTGGCTAATGATGGAAAATGAGCCAATAAAGCATGCTAGACTAGGAAAAAAAAGATTTTTAATGATTGCCCATGAAGTCACTTGCCCCCCTATCCATAGCATAGTTGTCGTGACATCTCCAATCGGTGTCCAAGCGCCCCCTGCGTTGGCTGCAATTACTATCCCCCCGCCTATTAACCAGCGATCCTCTCGGTTCGTCAATAGCTTTTGCATAATGGAAAGCATTACAAGCGTGGTGGTTAGGTTATCTAGAACTGCTGATAAAAAGAAAGTAATCAAACCCAACAGCCACAGCAGTCTAACTTTAGATCTAACTTTAATAACATCTAAAATGATTTTAAAGCCGTGATGAGCATTAATAAGCTCCACGACGCTCAAAGCACCTATAAGAAAGAATATTACCTGGCTAATATCAGCCACATGAGCAGCTAATGAATCCAAGTTCTCTTGATGAGAAAATTTATCGTGATGATTAGCAAATTGCAAAATCCAACAAATAATGGCCATCAGCAAAGCTGTGGTCGTTTTGTTGACTCTGATCACATGTTCTATGGTAATAAAGCCATAACCTATGATAAAGACAATAATCATGCTAATAGTATAAATATTTAGAGTGATAGCCATATAAGTTTTCCTGTAAATCTTTTCTGCTAATATACATTCTAATATGCGATTTTTACATTCTAACCTAGGTAAAAAAAATGGAAGAGCCTATTTTATCTTTAAACTCTGCTATTCATTCTTCTATAAAAAAAGCTACCCTTATCAAAGGCACAATTTATGGAGCTGCCGGCATCAGTTTATGGCTCTATGGAGGAATTTTCCTTTCTCCTTCTCTCTTAGCTACTTGGGGATGGATTATTCTATTTTTAGGAGGGTTATTTATCACTTTAGGACTTTTGCCCTACCGTCAATTGGCGTATTTAGAAAATACTCCCCACCAAATAAAGGTGACTGCACTAAATGAACTTTATTTTGCCTTGCATGGTAGGATCCTTTTTAAAGTATCCCTGGAAAAAGTAGATGAAATGGCTTATCTAGACGATGACAAACATTACGGGATTGGTTTGTGGATGGCTCCTACCTCAAAAGACATTACTGCTTTACATTTTTCTTTGGATCTTCCTCTGTATTTAGAAGAAAATCAAAAAAAATATTTTTGCGACCTATTTTTACCCTATTTTAGTAAACGTTCTTATCATGAACTAGAAGAGATATACAAAAGCTTGGAAAAAAAGAGAGTAGAATAATCAAGGAATAAAATATTTAATTGCACTCTAAAAAGGACGGCATAAAAAATAAACCGCTCTCTCTAAAAACAGGAGATTACACCTTACTAAAGTCAAGGCAGAAACATCCACTATTTTATGACTTCTCTATGCCTAGCTTATTTAGTTCAACATGATTTAAAGTATTTTTGCCCTGAGATAATATTTTAGGAGAGTTTTTTATCAAAAAATGCTATATTTTCTTTACAAGTAAATCATTACAAAGCTCTTAATTTCTTGCAAAGTTTACTATGAAACCAAATAAACTAAACAATCAACAAGACCTGCTTTTTAAATTCCGCTTTAGCAATGAACTTAACCAGAATCATCCTCTCGTCCAGCTATCCAAGTTGATTGAATGGAAGCAGCTGGAAGAAGAGTTTGATAAGCTGTTTGTAGAAAATGTAGGCCAGCCAGCTAAGCCTGTAAGGCTAGTTGTGGGTCTCTTTATCTTGCAACACATGTATGGAATTTCTGATGAAAATGTGGTGCATCGATGGGTAGAAAATCCTTATTGGCAATACTTTTGTGGATATGATCACTTCAAGCATGAGCTGCCTATCCATCCTACTTCTTTAATTAAATGGAGAGATAGATTGGGTGAAGCTGGACTTAGTAAAGTCTTACAAGAAACGATTGTAGCAGCTGTTTTGACAGGCGCGGTGAAAAAAAAAGCCTTAAAAAAGTCATTGCCGATACAACGGTGATGCCCAAAGCTATCGCTTTTCCTACCGATGCAAAGCTTTACTTTAAGTCTATTCAGGCGCTTGTAAAAATAGCCAATAATTACAAAATCATTTTGCGACAAACCTATAAAAAGCTAGCCAAAACAGCTTTGTGTATGCGTGCTCGTTATGCCCATGCTCGTCAAATGAAAAGAGCTAAAAGGGAAGAAAAAAGGCTGCATACTTATTTGGGAAGAGTAATTCGGGATTTTGAGAGAAAGATAGAAGGACAA
>NZ_JAEMUE010000024.1:0-26858 GCF_018342435.1 Neochlamydia sp. AcF65 | reverse complement strand
TTCCAGATATTCGTATCTTAAGAATATTGACCGATCGTGGTACAGAGTACTGCGGAGCAAGAGAGCATCATGAGTATGAACTTTATCTGGCCATTGAAGACATTGACCATTCTCGCACTAAAGCCAGGCATCCTCAAACCAATGGAATCTGCGAAAGGTTTCATCAGACCATCCAAAACGAATTTTATGCCACAGCTTTTAGGAAGAAAGTGTTTAAAAATGTTGAAGAATTACAAGGGGATGTGGATAAATGGATGAATGAGTATAATAATGAGAGAACACATACAGGAAAGTATTGTTTTGGCAAGACGCCTTTACAAACATTCTTAGATGCCAAACATCTTGCACAAGAAAAGATGTTAGATAAGTTACAACTGACAGAAATAGTACCTGCCAGGTAACTCATGTTTGTCAGGTCAAGTACTGTCTAGGACATATAATCTTTAAAGTTTTTGCTCTCAGTTCACCTTCTCGATCTGATAACGTTTTATTGAGACTTTCTAATCCACCTATAAAACCAGTAGAGGTTTTATCATTTTCATCAATTGGCGAACTTACTTTTGGGTTATCACACAAATCTATAAAATATCTTTTTGACTTACTTACCTTTTCTTGTGAATAATCGGATAAATTAGCATAAATAGAAACAAAATTGATTTCTAAATATTTTGCATAGTATAAGTATTTTCTGCCTATGACTCTCATATAATCTAACGAAGAGTTTTCTAGCTTCTGCACATAAGCCCAACATACAGCTTGGATATCTTGTGAATTCCTTCTTTCTATGGTCAAAAAATTAAAATTTGAAATCCTCACTTTATCCTCAAAATTTTTTTCCGCTTGTTGTAGGTTTAAGTATAATTGTTCTTCTAATTCTTTTACTTTAGCGGAAAAATCACCTTCAGCAGGGTTTGTTTTTTCGCTGAAGTTGATTTTTTTGAAGTAATCCCTCCGCTTTATCTTTCTTTCTACAAAAGAGTTTTTTATATTTGAGACATATTGAGCATACTCGTCTTTTAAAAGATTTACATTTTTTGAAAATTCATTTTCTAAAGATCTAGCACAAGCTAAAAACTCAGATTCTGCTTTTGCAGAAGGCTGATGCGCCTTTTCGAAGACAAATTCCCGCTGCTCACCGTCACCGGCTGTGTGATCATTTCCATCTGTCTTAGCATGCTGATAACCTGGATAACGTTTGGGACCGAACAAACGCTTTCTTATAAGACGATAACCTGCCGAGGTGGCACCCAAGACAATAGAATTTTCTTTTTGCCTAGATTTCCAATTTTTTTCTCTCGTTTGAGATTCTTTTTCATGCATAAGAGCTATATGTATACGATCTCCCTCCATCTGTAAATGGGTACAAGATAAGAAAAACTGAGGAATTGCTGCTTTAAACTTATCTTGGCCACCTCCTCCTTTTCCAGTATAGGGGCAATTCCAATGAATGCGTTTAATTCTTTTTTCTCTGAAATGATTATGAAGGAATTGTCCATCAATGCCAAACAATACTGTCACTCCTAGTTCTCTTAGACGGGAAACTCTCTGCATGACATCTTCTTTCTTTTCAGCAGGGACAGTCAGCTCTGTAGCAACAATGGAGGAAGCTAAAAGAGGATGAGTCTTCTCATGTTTCTTGATAAAAGCCTCAGTAAAGGTAAAAGTTCCTTCTCCTATAAACAACCTCTTTTTACATGTCTTAGCTTTCCATGTGGAAACTTCTTGTTCTAAATGAAGATCTTTTACCTCTTTGTTGTTTTGATCGTATAATGTATTAAGGAGAATCTGTCTATAAAGCTTTTTATTTAGAGATTTTTTAAGATGAAGAAGAGAAATAAGGCTATGGGCATTGCTGTTTGATGGTAGTTTTTTAGCTTTCTCGTAAAAACGGCGTGCTTTATAAAAATTTGCCTGTTTAAAGGCTGCTTCTAAGCTCGCTAGATAGGTACTATGTTTCGATTCATTATCGGAATGAATAGATTTATCTTTAAATTGAGGCTGAAGAATTTTAATAGAGTCGTAAAATTTAATTGCTATAGAACCATTTGGCAATTCTGTTAGACTTTCAATTTGAGAATTTTCATTAGAAAAGGTATGATTAAAGGCAATTTTTCCTTCTATGTCTACTACAAATATTGAAGAAATCCCACTATTATATGTTCCACATATTATAGAGCCATTTGAAAGTGTTATCATAGCAGTGGCATTCCTTAATTCAGCTTTAGCTATACGCATAGGTTCTTTTGCAAGGTCATCTCTATAATAGAATGTTACGCTCCGCATATTACTGACAGCAATCGCTTGATCATCTAGACAAGCATAAAGGAAACCAGAATCATAATTCTTCCATCGATCTTTATTTTTCCACGTTTGTTCAGTTTGCGCTTCTATATCATCTTCCATATCATACATTGTAAGCAGCTCTTTATTGTCTTGATGTAAAAACAAAACTTTCGTCTTCGAAGCTAAGAGAATATTAGAAATATTTTCCTTCTTAGCGCGGCTAGGTAATTCAATAAATCTTCTTTGGGTTTGATCGAATTGCTCCCAGCGGACAGTACTTTTGTCTAGAATAGCAAGAGAGCTATCACCTAACACTAGAATTTCTGTCTGCGAATCTACTTCCTCTACCTCGCCTGTAAGAAAATTAAGCTTTTTTAGCCCTGTCTCTCCTCTTTCTTTTTCCAAAATTTTTTCGTATTTTATAAGCGCCCAGGCATCATGAAAATAGAGAATTTCAGTAATAGATTGCTGAACCCTCGTATCAATTATTTTTCCTGAAACATGCAATTGCCCTTTTTCATCTCCTAAGATCAGCGAGCCATCGCTTTTCTCTGCTAAAGCTGTAATGCACGCAGCATTTTTTACTTCAGTGACTTCATAAGTATCCGTTGGCCAATCCCATGTTGTAACAGTATCGTCAATCGCATAGCTGATTTTCCCGTCTGCTCGACAAATAAATATGGCGCCAGAAGGCAATCTTAACATCGTTCTATTATTCCAAGTCTCAATCTCAGGAGAGGACGGCTCAAGGGTTACTGCATGTGTTTCTGCTTGATATGTAGGTTGTACAAAGAAACCTTGTAGCAATCGTTTTATTTTAGCAGCCGAGGATAAATGAGTTAATGCCTCGGTCCTGACTTGGGGCGATATGCTTACAGGAAAAAGACCTTCTTATTTAGGAACTTTGGCATAAATTTTTTCGCTTCCGGTTCCTTCAAAAAAATTAAAAGTACCTTCTAGGGTCGTATGAGTAGCTATTGGATTAAATGAAAATGAAAACATATTGCTTCCTTGAGGCAAATACAAGTTAACTTAAGATTTAAAAATATATGTATAGCTTAATTTTAATATTCAACACAATTGAAAATAAAAATTTACTTTCATACGCAGGGAAATTGCATGAAGATTTAAGTTGACAGAGTGGGAGGTATAATTATCATTATCTCTATCCTTACAAAGGAGAGATGAATGAATATACATAAGCCAAATAGCATTTTTATTGCATTTAAGAATCTAGAAGATCCAAGGAAACAGCGGAACCAAGCTTATAGTTTGTTTGACGTGATTACCATTAGCATCCTGGCGATTTTATGTGGTGCAGATGACTGGGTGTCGATCCATTTATGGGCGTCTTGCAATTTACCTTGGCTGCAAGGGCATGGAATTTGCTTAGCAGGCGTGCCATCGCATGATACTTTAGGAAGATTTTTTCGCTATGTATCTGCCTCGAATTTTGAAAGATGTTTTGTACAATGGACCCAAAATATTGCTGGAGCCATTAAAGGAGTGATTGCTATAGATGGCAAAACATTAAAAGGCTCGCATGATATAGCTCGTGAAGGAAAAGCAATTCACATGGTTAGTGCCTTTGCAGCAGAGAATAAGCTAATACTTGGCCAGCTTGCTACGGAAACAAAATCAAACGAAATAACTGCCATTCCCTTGTTATTGAATATGCTTGATATCAAAGGAGCTACCGTTACCATAGATGCAGCTGGATGTCAAAAACAGATAGCTGAACAGATTCGCCATCAAGGAGGCCATTACTTACTCGCACTGAAAGGTAATCAAGGGAATCTACATGCAGAAACCAAAAACTTTTTTGATCAAGCTATAAAGGTAAAACCTGAAGAAGCTAGCTGTGATTATTATTCGATTGAAGAAAAGAGCAGAGATCGTTTTGAAAAGCGAGAAGTCTGGTGTACCCATGAGTTAGATTGGCTGCCTCAAAAAGAAGAATGGGTGGACCTAAATGCTCTGGTCTGTATGAGAAGCACTAGGTGCATTAAAGATAAGACATCAGTAGAAGCTAGATACTATATTGCTAGTGAAAAAGCTAGCGCTGAAAAGCATGGACTAGGCATACGTTCGCACTGGTCTATAGAGAATAAGGTTCATTGGCAATTAGATGTTTCTTATGGGGAAGACAAGAGCAAAATCCGTAAAGACCATGGCCCCCAAAATCTATCGGTTTTGAAAAGATGTACGATGAATCTACTAAAGGCTGATACAAAAACAAAAGCAGGAATCAAGAATAAAAGAGCAAAAGCCGGCTGGAATAAAGATTACATGATGGAAATGCTAAATGGTAAATAAAATCTTCATGCAATTTCCCTGCTTTCATACGTGCTTATTTATTACTTTCCCTTTGCTATCCTTTTTTATTATCCCCATTCACTTAAATCAAAAAATAACCTTAAGGTGAAATAGTCCTGCTAAATAGCTTTCAGGAATTTTTTTAGACATTAAACTACAAGGCTGTTCTTTAAAATGACTTGCCGCAACTAGTGTAAGTTAAAGTACTTAAACCAAGCAAAATTTTGAAGAAAGTTAGCAAAAGTATGGGAGCTTTACTCGTTTCCGATTTAAAAGTTACTCAAATTTTTAGCTCGTCTACTTACTTCATCTGCTCACTCCTTGCTAGGAAGCACCACATAAATTCTCAAGAAAAGCATTTCCATTTTTTGTACTATACGAATTTACCCCAGTAGTCATAACCGTTGCATGTTAGCCCTATCCAATCATTTTTTATTGTAAAAAAGGAAAAGGTGCGAGAGGGAAAGCTTGAGGGTTTACCAGAGGCACAATAACTAATTCTAAGAGCATTCCTTCCTAAGAAAACTTAAAAAAAATGTAAAGATTATCTGCATGCTGTTTTTAGAAAACTCTGCCCATAGCAGTTTTTGAATGCTTTGTTACAGGCTCCCACAGGCATGATGTTGACTACACCGCAATAATGCGCTTCTAGTTCAGGGATTTATCAAGATTAGTCAGAAGGCAAGAAAATGGCTGGCTAGATAAATACAATGCAAGCCTTGCTTTAGCTTGCTGGAATGTTAAATTGGCAACATTTACCAATGGTAATTCTCTTAGTAGGGGAAAAAGAAAGAACTAATGATCGAACATAAATTAAAGGAAAAGGAATAAGCAGCGCCTATAGGTTGAGGCAAAGGGCTTGCTATATTTTCCAAGCATATAGCTGCCTTGGAGATCTAGCCTCGAAGGGTTGAACTTTTAATTAGCCAAGCTTACCATTCATCAATAAGGTAAAAATTTATTAAATTTATCCCTTTTTTACCAACAATAGGATAGTAAGTTGAACGGGCGATATTTTGGCTTCAAAGGAAAGGAGGACAGGCCTTTTTTCGAGAAAAAGAAAAACAATGAAAAATTTTTCTTACATTAAGTTAATAAAATTGTGTATTGGTTCCTTAATGCCACAGGCTTGGTAAGGCTAGTGAGTAAAAAGAGGAAGTAAAGACAATTGGTTTGTGATAAAATCAAATTAAAGTTATAGAAGGTACCAAAAAGGCAAGCATCCTATGGTTGAAGAAGATCGCCCAGACCCAGAAGCTTTACTTCAGTTGATTAACCGGGAAGAAGAGAAAAGTAGAGGAGGAAAACTTAAAATTTTTTTTGGGATGGCTGCTGGCGTAGGTAAAACTTATGCGATGCTAGAGGATGGCCAACAGCGTCGCTTAGAAGGAGTAGATATTGTCATAGGGGTCATTAACACCCATGGACGAAAAGAGACCGCTGCTCTTACGGTTGGTTTGGAAAGTATTCCTGAAAAATCCATTAGCTATAGAGGAAACATTTTTACGGAGCTTGATATAGATACTATCATCAAACGCAAGCCTCATATCGTTCTCATAGATGAACTAGCGCATACCAATGTTCCTGGGTCACGCCATACGAAACGATGGCAGGATGTAATGGAGATCCTTGAAGCAGGAATCGATGTTTACACCACCTTAAATGTCCAACATATTGAAAGCCGTAAGGATGTAGTGGAAGAAATTACGGGCATTGTAATTCGTGAAACTGTTCCTGATAGTCTTATAGAAAGAGCTTCTCAAATCGAGTTAGTGGATATCACTCCTACGGGGCTTTTAAGGCGCCTTAAAGAAGGGAAAGTTTATATAGGACCTCAATCTGAGATCGCTGCAAAAAATTTTTTCCAAGTCGATCGATTAACGGCCTTAAGAGAAATAGCGCTGCGACTGACAGCAGAAAAAGTAGATCATGATCTGCATGGATTGTTGCCCAGTGCTGAAAGGTCTAGCTTGTGGAAACCCTCTGAACGCCTAATGGTAGCGATTAGCCCTAGCCCTCATTCTCAGCGCTTAATTCGCCTTGCACGCCGTTACGCCTTTACCCTAGACGCTCCTTGGATTGCTTTGCATGTCGATAATGGGAAGAAGTTAAGCGAAAAGGATCAGAAACAGCTAGCCAAAAACCTCTCTCTTGCTAGAGAACTCGGAGCAGAAGTTATCACTACGGCAGATCCTTCTATAGGAATAGCCTTAAAAAGGATGGCCAAACAAAAGAACGTTACTCAAATTATTATTGGTCGCCCCCAAAACACCTTGTTTAAAAAATTGATGGGAATAAGTAATCTTCTGGATATTCTCAATCAAGAGGCTAGCGGTATCGATGTACATGTAATCCACCATGATGCCTCTGTCCCTTTCAATGTATCTCCCTGGTCTAAATTAGAATTTACAAGCACCTATAAAGATTACGGATGGGCCCTTTTTTTCACCCTACTTATTGCTATGCTAGGGGGAGTATGCTCTTTATATCTAAGCTACCAAATGATAGGATTAATTTTCTTTTTTTTCTTCTTAGGGTTTAGCCTATTCCTAGGAAAAGGCCCGCTTGTTTTATCGGCATCCCTTTTTTCTATAATTTGGTCCATGCTCTTTTTACCTTCTTTTAATTCCACTTATTTTGGAGAAGTGGAGACAGGTTTGTTTTTATCTTTTGCAGCAGCTACTTGCGTTTTAAGCATCCTTACTGACCGCATTAAAAAACGGGAGCAACTGCTTAGGCATCGAGAAGAAAAGTCACAAGTGCTTTATGAAATTGTAAAGGAGCTAGCGACTACTTCTTTTAATAAAGAATTATTCTTATCTATCTGCGCTCGCCTAAATAATCTGCTAAACGGAAGAGCCGAAATTTTTCTAAAAAAAATTGATAATGGTCTTATGATCCATGCTGAGACCGATTTGCTGAAAGATGAAAAAGAGAAAGCCGTAGCTACCTGGGTATTTGAAAATACAAAAATGGCAGGATGGTCTACAGATACATTATCATCTGTTAACAATCTTTACCTACCTTTAAAAGGATTTAAAGAGACAGTGGGTATTCTAGCTTTTCGACCTACCTTCCCTAAAGTGATACAGCAAGAAGAAATAACCCTCCTTCAAACAATTTGCCAGCAAGTAGCGCATTATGTGGAAAGGACCTTTAAAGAAGAAAAGCTCCGGAAAAATGAATATCTTAAACAGATCGAAAAAGTTCAACATAACATTTTAAGCTCTCTTTCCTTGGAGTTTAAGACACCTCTATATTCCATCAGAGGGGCAGCACGTGAGCTAAAAAGTGCGGAGCTTGCCAAGAATGCAGACCTTCGTTCGCATAAGATTCAGCAGATTGAAGAATCTTCTAATTATTTAAGTCGCATGGTAGAAAATGTGGTGACTATGTCTCAATTAAGCACAGGTTTTCTCAAAGTCTCCAAAAAATTACAAACCATCTCGGAATTGATTAATGCCAGCTTAGCAAGCTTACAGAAAAACCTTGAAAAACATATCATAAAAGTTGAAGTTGATAAAGATCTCCCTCCTATCTATTTTGATTTTTCCTTGATGGAACTTCTTCTTTGTAACTTATTAATTAACGCTGCTGCTTACTCTGAGCCAGGTAAAGAAATTTTAATTTCTTCTCATAAAATAGAAGGTTTTATTCTTCTTTCCGTCGCGGATGAAGGACCGGGTATTCCTCTTAATTTTGTTCCTCGACTTTTTGAAAAATTTTATCGAATTCCCGGCACGCCATCCAATGGAATGGGATTAGGGCTAGCCGTAGTAAAAACCATCGCTGATCTTCATCAAGCAAAAATTGAGGTTCATAATCGCCCTAAAAGAGGAACGGTATTTACTCTCTATTTTCCTCTAAAAAATGAGTAAAATCTTGGATAGAAGTAAATAAAAATTTAGATCTATTACTTTTATAGAAGGAATCTCTCTCGGTTCCCATCGCTATCCATACGGATGATGCTTAAAATATCTTATCTATCGCTTATTCGAGCAATAAATATTTTCATGCATGTTAATTAACTGGATGCAATTAACTAAGCCTTTATTAAGCAAATTCCTATTTTTTTATGTTTAAGCTTCCTTAAATTGAAAAAATAGTGGGATTAAAACAGGTCTGGCTGAAATAAAATTAAGGAGAGTCGATGAAAAATTTGATAACCTGTTGACATAATTCGATGAGTTTTATACCATAGGGGGGTAGGGTAAAAATTTACAAAATAGAAAATATTTATGAAAAATTCAGAGGGTGAACATAAACAAGCTAAACAAGCTTCTTATCACGATCAACTCCCACATCTAAATAGGATAAATGGGCAGCTAGAAGGAATAAAAAAGATGATTAAAGAGGAAAGGTATTGTCCAGAAATTTTAACTCAGCTTAGAGCCATCCGTTCAGCTATAAAAAGCATCGAAAGGCGTATCTTGGATACCCATCTATCCTCATGCGTGGCCCAAGCTTGCCTCTGTCACGATCACGAGGAGCAAAAAAAGAAAATTGAGGAGATTAGGATATTGCTTAAGCGATTTGAATGAATTTCACGCAGGGACTAATCCTAGGTAGCTTAAATAGGGATTTTTTCTTTCTTCCTCATCAAGCGAACCTCTTGGTAAGCAAAATAAATTGTAAGCAAAGCAGTGATTGATCTGGGAGAAAATTAATGGAAAGTTTTTAGCTCTGTACAAAATAATAAATAGACCTACTTAAACAATTTAAAAAAGGAGAAAATATGAAAATTTTATTAAGCTTTTTGGGCGCTTTTTTTATGGCGATTAGTTTTCTTTCCGCTGATTCCAACATGAACAATTGCAAGTGCTCAGAGTGTAGTTGTACTCAAGATAAGCATTGTGGATGTTATACTCAATCAGGATGCCAGGGTTTATCTTCACCTTCTGAGGGGAAAGAACCTTCTCAAGAAAAAGATCCTATGGCTACTAATAAAGATATTTGATGTTTTCATGCTGCCCCTCTTAAATGCATTTTAGAGGGGCTTAAAAAAGGTGCATCTCTAGAATGCTATCTTAAAATTGCTAAGGTATGCAAAATACTTATTCTCTTAGCCCATCTTATGATAATTAATAAAAAGCATCCCACTTCTCTATAGATTGTAGAAACTTAGTAAATTAAAATTAGAAGTATCAACCTCAAAAGAGGGCTATTTAAAGAGCAGGGGTTGATGCACGTTAAACCTCCTTACTTTTTTATCTCCTCTAGCTCTATAAAAATACCCTTAAAAGTTTTTTTATTTTCATATGTTTTGGTGCCCTTTTCAAAAGGAGAGCGGAATAGGTTCAAGATGAGCTGCTTATAAAGCAAAAAGCTAAAAATTTTTTCTTGCAATAAATAAAAAAACAAATGAAACTATAACAAAGATTTAAACTTAAAGGGGCTTTAACAAGCTTTCGATTAAGTAATAAGATTGTAGGATAGATGGTATGGAAGGAAACGAGCTACTAGGCTCTTGATGCTGTAAAGCGTAAATCAAAGAGTTAAATTGCATAGTTAGTTACCCTTAAGAAAGATATTGATCTACCTAATTATATAATATCAGTCTTAATTAACCCACATACAAAGGGCTTATTAATGGAATTTGCTAACGAATTTCCATCGAGCTATCAGGTCTTAAAACCTTTCAGAGCGGATTTTGGACAAAACGTACCTACTATTTACAAGCAGGCTAACTGGAAAGGGAGAGTTTACTGCTTCATTCAATTAATAAGCTCTCCCGCCACTGTTGCATTTAAAGTAGGGAGAAAAGTTGGAATGGCTGCATGTTCAGCTGCTGGTGTGGCTATCCACGTTCTATTCATTAGTACAAAATGTTTAGGAAGGATTTGGAAAAGAAAGCCTATTGGCCGGCAGGATCTGTTGAATGGAGCTATACTGATAAAAAAATCTGCCTTACGTGCTCTCGATCTATCGATAGCAGCAGCCTTATCTCCTATCGGCATATTGGCATCGCGAGTACGCTACCTTATAGGGATAATTTACCCACCTTTAGCTTTCTCTCCAAGCTTTTTGATAATAAAAATTTAATAATTTATATAAAATCAAAAATTAAGTTTTTTACTATAGAAAGGAATAAATAAATTAAACTGTAATAAAATTTAAAAGAGCTTTAATAGCCTTGCAATTAAGTAGTAAAACTCTAGGGTAGACTGGGTTGGAAGAAACGAGCTATTAGGCCTTGGATGCCATGAAGTGTAAATGCATAGCTCAAAAGGTTAAATTGCATAGCTAGTTGCCCTTAAGAAAGATATTGATCTAACCAATTACAAAATATCAGTCCTAATTAAACAATATACAAAGGGCTTATTAATGGAATTTGCTAACGAATTTCCATCGAGCTATCAGGTCTTAAAGCCTTTTAGAGCGGATTTTGGACAAAACGTACCTACTATTTACAAGCAGGCTAGCTGGAAAGGAAGAGTTTACTGCTTCATTCAATTAATAAGCTCTCCCGCCACTGTTGCATTTAAAGTAGGGAGAAAAGTTGGAGCTGTTGCAAGCTTAGTTGCCAGCGTGGCTGGTTTAAGTTTTTACCTTCTTACAAAATGTTTAGGGAGGATTTGGAAAAGAAAGCCCATAGAGCAGCAGGCTGTGTCGAATGAAGCTTCTAATATAAAAAAACTTGCCTTATATGCTTTAGATCTATCCATAGCAGTAGCTTTGTCTCCTATCGGCATATTGGCATCTCGAGTACGCTACCTTATAGGGATAATTTACCCACCTTTAGCTTTCTCTCCAAGTTTTTTGGTAATAAAAATTTAATAATTTATATAAAATTAAAAATTAACTTTTTTACTGGAGAATGGATTAAACAAGGCCAGAAGAAAAATTCATGATAGAAAGCTAGCTAATTTACAAGTGGAAAATGCTCTAAAGGAAGAGCCAAAATTAGTCCTACCTATTTCCTTATACATGTAAAGCGTCCAGCTTACAAATCCCCTTCCATTTTCAGGTGTTTAACAGCTTATTCCTATGCTAGGCTTATTCTTCACCTAGCTACCTACTGCCTGGTCAATAAAGTCTGCTATCCCTATCTCCTCCCGCATTCTACGAGGCCGCTCCTTTCTTGATAAAATAAAAGCAAATTCAGCAATAGAAGAAGCATAATGCTTAGCTATTCTGCTGGATTGAGCGACCAAGAAAGAGAAGGAATCAAGCATATTTTTTTCTATTTCCCACGGAAGAGAAAGAAGACTTGGAAACCTTTCCAAGCAAGGCATGTCTGTTGCTATTCTTTATGTAAACGATCCAGGATGCCGATAGAGATATTTTCCTCACAACTTTCCTTCCTGAAAAGCTATGTTGAAGTATTTCCCTAGAAGGAAGCTTGCCGAGAAATTTGAAAAGATGAATACATACCTATACAAGAAGGAAAGAATATCCATGAGCAAAAAAGAAGGGCCGGCAGCAGCCCTAGTGGATAACCAGAACATGAAAAATGCAGACCATGGAAGTCTTAAAAGGCTAAAAATAGGGAAAAAATCAAAGGAAGAAAAAGACATATGTCACTAGATACTCAAAAGCTTTTTACTAGATTGCCACTTTACAGCAGCCAACCTATCTGATAAAGAAGGCTTAAGGATGCTCTTTAAATTGTAATCAATGCAGCTGCCTAGAAGAGGTAGATCAAGGCTATTAAAGAGAAGAGATAAAAGCCATGGGCCAAATTAAGGTAAGGAAGTTGAAGTAGTAAAAGGATCGCCTTGCAGAACAGACTTCTAAGATGAGGGCTGGAATGCCATTTATATTTCCTTGACACCAGGAATTAAGTATTTTACCGAAAAATTGGGTAATAAAGGGAACTTTAGCATGGACAAACAAATGTTAGAGATTAGCCAAGGATAATGAATGCTTACCTATAGCCTTAAAAGCTATAATTTATAGCTTAAGGTCTAGAATTAGGCTAAAAAGAAACTAAGCATTTGAGCCCCTTCTCAAGGTAGAATTTGAAAATGCGGGTAAGAAGTGGAAGGTGGGCTATAAATAACTTCTAAACATGTTATATAGCTACTTCCAAAGCGTGCTTGGATAAGAGCAAGAAGTTTTTCTAATTTCTCCTTAGGACCTTGCGCTATAATTTCTACACTTCCATTTTCAAGGTTACGCGCGGTGCCTGTAAGCTCTAGTTGAGAGGCATAATGGAGAGTAGCTAATCGAAAACCGACACCTTGCACGCGGCCCGAGGCTACAGCATGTAATTCTAATGGCTCTTGAAGGGGAAATAATTTATTCATTATTAAGCCATACGGTTAGCAAATTAATTGATTCTGGAGGATTTAAGCTAATCTTAAATAGCCCTCTCATAGGATTTCTAGCTCCTTTTAACAAGATGTCTCGTCTTCTGATTGATCAATCATTTCATTTCCATTCATTTCTCCTAACGGAAAATTTAAAATCAAATCCTGTACCTGCTCTACCGATTCGGCTCGGCTTATCTGTTCCCTAAAAGCTCGTGTCCCAGCAGATTTTTTTAGATACCAACAGCCTACTCGGCGCATGTCTACCACCGCACGGCGTGTCTGTTGATAATTAATCGTATAATTGAAATGCTCAAGCAAGGCCTGTCGGCAGTCTTCTAAAGTACGGCTCCTAGGCTCTTCCCCTTGAAGCTTTCTCATGATGTCTTCTACGATCCAAGGCTGACCTAAAGTTCCACGAGAGATGAGGATGGCGTCGCAGCCGGTATGCTCAAATATTTTCTCTGCAGCCACGGCATCGAATATATCTCCATTGCCAATAATTTTAATCGATTTTGCAACCTCTTTGCATGCTTTAATCCAATCCCAGTTGGCCGCTCCTCGATAACCCTGTTGGCGCGTACGGCCATGAATACATATAGCTTTTGCACCGGCTTGCTCTGCTATTTGCGTGATCAAAGGAGCATTGATAAGATTTTCATCCCATCCAGCTCGTATCTTAACCGTCACGGGAATTTTAACAGCTGCCACCATTTTTTCTAGGACCTCGCCAATCAAGGCAGGGTTTTTCATCATTCCCGATCCACTTCCATCCTTAGTCACCTTATCGACAGGACAGCCACAATTTAAGTCGACAACATCAAAACCTAAATCTTCAATAATTTTTGCAGCCTGGCCGGCAATTTCTGGTTTACTTCCACAGATTTGTCCTCCAATAGGATGCATGCGGCGAGCATAATCCAAAATATGAAATGTTCCTTGATCGAAACGCACTAGGGCATCCATTTTGACCATTTCACAATATATCAACCCCGGATGATAATTAGCTGACATTTGACGAAAAGGATAATCGGAACATCCCGCTAAAGGAGCATAAAAGATATTATTAGGAAGTTGAATAGCCCCTAGCTGAAAAGGCACCTGGAGAAATGATGTTCTATCTTTCATCGAATTAAAAAAATAATTAAATCTTTAAGAAGACTTAGACTAAAAAAAGCAAGAATAGGGCTTATATCCACCATTCCGAAAGGAGGAATAATTTTTCGAAAAAGATTTAGATAAGGATCGGTATAGAAAGCTATAAATTGCATAAACCTATATTGCATGAGTTGCGGTGCCCAGGAAGAAATAATTCTGCCAAACAGCATCAACATATAAATTTGAAAAAGCAGATCAACAATAGGAATCAGCCACATAAAAAATAGGGGGTAGTAAATTAGTAGGATTCTAATATATAAAAAAAAGTCTTTTCTGTCTAAGAACTTTAATCTATAATAAGGCCTTTGTTGGGAATATTTTAAGCTTAGGAAAAAGCGCATGTTGGATAAGCCAGAGGCTTCTATTACATTAGGCCTGGAGCTAGAAAAAACCTTTTTAAGGGGCATTCAACTAACCTACAATAAAGGAAAGCCTCATTTTAGCAAGCTGTTTGAAATAATAGAAGAGTTGGATAATGTAAATCCGCTTTACATTTATGAAGAACATCCTGATTTGCAAAAAAGCCTGCAGAGAGATCTAGTGATCACAGCGTTAGATACTCCTGAAGTGCTTTTACGGCATCTCGAAATAAAATTAAAAAAAGAAAAAGATATAGAACAAGTATTAGCTTTTCAAGCCGAACCTCTGCTACCCTATTCCTCGGACCAAGCCGTCTTAGATTATCTTAAGATTGGCCATTCAGAAGAGGGGTCTTTATTAACTGTTTTAGCAGCCCGCAAAGATTACATTCAAAAACATTTAAAATACTGTTCCAAGCTTCGGATAGAACCTGAGGTTATCACTGCTATACCCGCAGCTTTATACAATTTTGCTATCACCTGTGTGTCTTCGCCTAACCCTTATTGTATCATACATCTTGGCACTCAACAATCTACAGCCGTGCTTATACAAGGTTCCAAGCTTATGGCTGCTCAGTCCATTTTAGGAGGAGTACAAACACTTAAAGATGCGTTGATAGAAGAAGATGGGTCGATTAACCTTGCTGACTCTAACGGTAACTTACTGGGCACCAATCAGCCTGTTCCTACTTACCAAGCTTGGGAAAGTTTGCGCCTAGAAATTAAACGTGTAGTTTTTTCTCTCACCAAACAAGCCAGGGGGCAGGAAGTAAAGGAATTATTAATTACTGGTTCAGCTGCTTTAATTCCCAACTTGGGAACCTCTTTAGCTTCAGATTTAAAAATGCAACAAATTTTTCCCCAGCCAGAGATTTTTCCTCAGTTAAGTGTAGAAAAAATGCAAGAATTTGCAGCCCCCTTAGGCATAGCTTTAGCAGGCCTTCCTCTTTTAAAAGACAAAATTAACTTTCGTAGGCAGGAATTTTCCTATCCTCATCCTTGGAAAAGATTGACCAAATCATTATATGCCTATGCAGGCTTATGTATCGCTTTAGCTTCAGCTTTATATATATTTACGCAATCTTATCTTGCTTATCATCTCGATAATGCTAGGCAAGATTATATTGAACTCTTACAGGTTATGAATGAACCCTACGCTAATTTTGAGAGCTCTTATGAAAAAAGCAATTCTTTGCTCAATGATTCTGATAGCCAAACTAAAGGCATTTTAGAGCTCTCCGCAAAAGATCTTTTAGAACGGGTCCATTATGTTGAAAAAAACCTACAGGGTAAGCCTGATATTTTCCCCCTTCTACCCATCATTCCTAAAGTAAGCGATGTTTTAGCTTGGTTAGGCTCCCAAGATGTTCTTAGAGGAAAATGTAAAGGGGAGGAACTTCCTTTACCCCCTATTCAAATAGAAAGCTTTCATTACGCTTTAGTTAAAAGACCTGAACAACATAAGAGGCAGGAAAAATATCAGGTAAAAGTTGAAATGGAGTTTACAAGTTCGATACCCAAGCAAGCTCGCGAGTTCCATGATGCATTGATTGAGCCTAATTCCTTCGTAGACCCTAAAGGGGAAGTAAAATGGAATAGCAGCCATGGTCGCTATAGAACCTCGTTTTACTTAAAAGATAAAACTCTTTATCCCTCTTCTTCATAAAAATAATAAGAATAGTTAAAATGTTAGAAAATATTCCTCGCCAGCGACTTCTCTTTTATGGTTTGTTCATCGGATTACTGCCCTTAATTTTGGTGACCCTCTATTTTTATTCGCAATTAGAAAGGTTGAACCATCTGAAAGAGACAATCCATTGTACCCGTGAGACAGCTATCATGCGTGAAAAGAAGCAAGCCACCAATAGGGCTGTTATCGAGCATTTTCGTGAAGCCGATCATTACTATATTGATAAATATTTAGAAAGTTTGGTTTTTCTTGAACCAGAAATTGAAAGTCTCCAAAAACTTGAAAACGATAAAAATTTTGCTTTTGATGACATTTTGAAAAAAAGATTAGAGTATTTATCCAATAATAATAGCTTAGCCTTTACTGAAGGAGTCGTACAGTCTTACCCTCTTTTTCAAGAGACTACCGAAACTCTTGTCCATCCTGTAGAAGTGAATGTGGAAGATATTCAAAAAATTTTATCGCGCATTGAAGCTATTCCTATTGGACCTTACGCCCCTCCTTCTCATCCCCCTCAACTTCTTATTTTAGATTTCAAAATTAATAGAAAAAATATTTCCGAAAATAATGAAGTTTTTAGCCTAAATTTAAAACTATTAAAAAGAGAATTTCTTTAAGCTTTATGAAACAACTTAAACTCCTCCCCCTTCTTATCTTTCTTTGTTATATAGCTCATGGATGTATACCTACCAGCTTAAGGGATGAGCAGCCAGCTTTGATTAGCATCAACTTAATTGATCGCAATGGGCTTAATGAGACTATCACCAATAAAGAACGCTTGAATCAATACGAAAATGTAAATTTTCTAGGAGCTCAGCCTTATCAAAAAGTTTTAAGAGTCTATCAAAAAGATAGCCAAGGAAGCTCTCCAGCATATATTACTACTTACTATGAAAATGGACAGCCTCGCCAATATTTAGAAGCTGTTAACAATCGTGCGTATGGGTCTTACCGAGAGTGGTATAAAGATGGTACTTTAAAGCTTGAAGTTACTCTTATTGGAGGTATTGCAGATTTAACATCTAGCGCCGAAAAAAGCTGGCAATTTGAAGGATGCGCGCGCGCATGGGATGAAAACGGTAATATTCAGACTGAAATAACTTATGAAAAGGGTTTGTTAGAAGGAGATTCTATTTACTACCATCCGAATGGAAGGATGTGGAAACGTATTCCTTTTCACAAGAATCAAGCGAATGGCATAGCAGAATACTATCTTGATAATGGCCAGCTTTTACAAACGATCATTTTTTGCCACGGCGTTCGCCACGGTGAAGCTGTACGCTACTGGCCATCAAAAAAAATTGCTGCTCAGGAACATTTTAGCCAAGGACTATTGATTTCTGGCCAATATTTTGATAGGGAGGGGAATCTTATAGCTGAAATCATCGAGGGCGAAGGGTATCGTGCCAGCTTTAATAAAAAAAATGTGCAAGAATTACAGCAATTTCAAGGCGGAGTTTTACAAGGTAAAGTAAAAATTTTTGATGAAAACAATCGTCTACAGCGCCTTTATCATGTAGAGAATGGCTTAAAAAATGGGGAAGAATATGAGTATTTTCTTTTAAAGGGCCTAAAAGAAGCACGTCCCAAAATGTTAATTAATTGGTATCGAGGTAATATTAATGGGTATGTAAAAACCTGGTATGATAATGGCACCCTCGAGAGTCAGCGGGAAATAGTTAATAATAAACGCAATGGGTTAGCTACAGCCTGGTACCAAGATGGAAGTTTAATGCTTATCGAGGAATATGACCGAGACCTAATCGTGAAAGGTGAATATTACAAAAAAGGAGATAAAAATCCTATAAGTGAAATTTTAAATGGAAAAGGAACAGCTACTATTTATGATGGAGAAGGCCGTTTTATTCGAAAAATTCATTACTATAATGGAAAGCCGCAGGAATAGCTAAATTTTCCTTGCTTTTTTCTTACTTATGAGGTATAAATTAGCTACTGTTGAAAGACACCCTCTTCTTTGAAAAAATAGTTTTTTAATTAAATAAATCAGTAAAAAACCTTAAAAAAAGTGCTTGGGTAATTTAATTGTTCCATACCAAGCATTCATGCTTTTTCTCTTTATCTATTCGTATAAATTTATTATTCTTTCTTTGGATTTTTATTAAAATTGGAGATCATTATGGCTCAAGCTAACGATGCAGAACGTAAAAAAGCACTCGATTTGGCAGTTAGCCAAATTAAAAAGCAATTTGGCGATGGTGCCATTATGTCGCTTGGCAAACACTCTTCCGAGCGAGAAATTAGTGTAATTAAAACTGGCGCTCTCTCTTTAGATGTAGCTTTAGGCATTGGAGGAGTTCCCAGAGGACGCGTAGTGGAAATTTATGGGCCTGAATCTTCAGGTAAATCTACTTTGGCTTTACATATAGTCGCTAATGCTCAACGTAATGGTGGTGTAGCGGCTTATATTGATGCAGAGCATGCATTAGACCCTAGCTATGCGACTAAAATCGGTGTTAATATTGATAATCTATTAATCTCCCAACCTGATAGTGGAGAAGAAGCTTTGAACATTGCAGAAGCGTTAGCTCGTTCGAATGCTATTGATGTAATTATCATCGATTCTGTGGCAGCCTTAGTGCCTAAATCAGAGCTTGAGGGGGAAATTGGCGATACTCACGTAGGTTTGCAAGCACGTATGATGTCACAAGCTTTACGCAAGCTAACGTCTGCTCTAGCTAAAAGCAACACTTGCGCTATTTTTATTAACCAAATTCGTGAGAAAATTGGGGTTATGTATGGCAACCCTGAGACTACCACAGGTGGAAGAGCTTTAAAATTTTATTCTTCTGTACGCTTAGATATTCGTCGTACAGCAGGAATTAAAGGAAATGACAATGTAGAGATTGGTAATCGCGTACGAGTCAAAGTGGCAAAAAATAAAATGGCCCCTCCCTTCTTAACTGCTGAGTTTGATATTCTGTTCAACGAAGGTATTTCTCGTACCGGAGCAGTTATTGACATGGCAGCTGAATACAATATTGTGGATAAAAAAGGTGCTTGGTTTAGCTACAAAGGCCAACGTCTAGGTCAAGGTAGAGAAGCCGTTAGAGAAGAGCTTAAGAATAATGCCAAGTTGCTAGAAGAACTAGAAACTTTAGTATTAGAGCATCTTAACAATAAGGTTGCAGCCAAAACAAGTAAAGCGTCCGAGAATGAAGAATCTTTAGCTGAGCTTATGGAAGTTTAATTGTAATCTTTAAGCCACAAGACTTATCGCCCTTTTATTTAGGACTTTTGCCAAAGCAGGCAAAAGTCCTTTTTACCTTCCCTCTTTTTCAAATAAAATCTTTTCGCTTTAATTTCCAATCATGCGCTCTTGAGAGGCTCTTTCGGCAATCGCATGTTTTGTAAATGAAACCTCTAAATAAACAAAAAAACATTTAGAGAATTGGGTATATCGCTTTAATTTTTAAGGCGTATAAATGTTAAGTTATACGCTTTTAATCTACTCTTTATGCAGTCACGTACTTTATAAAATCCCTTTTGTTAAACAGAGAGACATCTTTCAGAGGGGGGTATACGGGCGAAGTTTTTCTAAAGCGTATTAAGAGAATTTAAGATAGCTTTTAACTTTGCCTATTTCGCTATAGCCTATATCGGTAAATATTTATTTCTGGCTTATAAACTTTTCCTTATAGAAATAAAAATTTTAATTCATCTCTATCAATACAGGTTTCATGGCTTTTACCAAGGCATCAATTAACAATTCTAATTGCTCCTCTCACCTGTAGTTTTTCGACCTTTAGCTTTATTATTTTTTTCATATCCCTCTAGCCATTTCTTCGGTTGCCTTGATACTTTATTTATAGCCTGTAGATGCACTAGAATTTGCTAGCTTGTCCAAATTTTAGCGAAGCGATCGCCCTAAGTGAAGGTTAATATTATAGAAAAGAATGACATAAGGTATAATTATTGAGATTGCAAACAGCTTTTTTCTAACTTTAAATAAGAAGAAGATCGATAGAGATAGAAGAGAATGGAAAAGAAGAAAGTATGTTTGTAACCTCTTCTCTACAATAGAGAAATTAAGCGCCATGACAAAAAAAACAGGGCCAAAAGCTGTTAAAGTAGAGAGAGTACAACAATCTATAAGTGTAGCTTGGGCTGCTTACCTACATTAAGGAAGGGCAAAAGAAACGATCCTCCAATTCCTAAATAGCCAAAAGATAGAGTTTCTTTTTGAGTAGGTGGGTCAATCGCTACCATCTTCTCCTCATGACTTATTAGCTTTAGATCGAGCCAATTATCCTATTAGCAAACAATTAAGCTTCCTCTTAACTTTCACCTTTTCTTCTAGCCTCCTTATAGCCCTTAAGCTTAAACCAATTGAAAATTGTGGCGCAATTTACTTAGCCATTTCAGAATTACAAAGAGCTATAAAAGAGGGCGATAACTTTGCAGAAAAGGATATGCCTAAACGAAAAGAGAATTATGTGTTGTATCGTATGCTCAATTGCAGTAAGAGGCAATTGAATGAATATTAAAAACAAACCATTTGTGCGAGTAAATTATCTATTTTCCCCTATTCAAATATAAACCGATCTTTCCTCTAAAAGATCGTAAATCAGTTTATTGGCAGTCAGTCTGCCTTTATAATGTAAAAAATGGGATTGATTACCTATTACCTAAAATGTCTAGATGGCTTGTCATCTCTTTTCTTACATATGCAAGCACAGGCGTCCTTCTCAATAGATTGCCTTGCCGACGTTGAGCTATATGTTACTTCCTGTGCCTATACTTGCATCTGCAGGCGCGCTAAAAAACTTGGGCAATAGCTTGAAGAATTTAGGTCATAAGCGTCCAACAGGATATAGCCTTTGATTCTTTTAAGGGTAGAGCGAAGAAAGAGTAGAAAATGCATCAGCATGATAACCGCAAGTGGAGAGTTTAGACGAAGAGCTACTTAGCCATTTGCCTAGACCTGCATGAAATTATTTATCAAGTAAATTACCAGCATCTGATAGCAATAAAATGAATGATTTAGTGGCTAACGAAGATGATCGTTTGCTACCAAAGAATGTCTATGGAGATGCTGCTTACAAGCAAGCTTTCTTCCTTTTATCTTACAGGCGAGGTACAGACTTTTTAGTGTTTTTAGGAGGAGGAAGATTGAAGCCAGAAAACGGACAAGTCCTATAAAAACAAAAGAGATGATGCTTTATAAGTTGTTAAAGCCTTAAAGAGGCGATAAAGCTAGGCAGCTTTAGAAAAAGTTCTGCTGCTAACCTAGCAGATTGCTTGCTGAAGCAGAAATGTATTTGCTTAAAAAAAAATCCTGCAAAATGGTCTCATCGGAAGATTCTCGCTGTAGGAAGCTAGCTTGTTGGAGACGCACATTATATATTTAGAAGAGCGATTATTAATAAGCTGGCAAAAGTTAAAATGCCTCCTAGCCAGTGGGTACTAACTTAGATGATAAAGCATAATAGAAGGCTACCTGTTAAACGCAAGGAGTATTACATCATTTTCACGACGCCGCTATTAATTTCAATCAAACAAACCTTATTATTAATAAGAATTAATTATTAATTTTAAAACAAATTGAAAATAAATATATCTTATAATTAAGAGTTTATTATAGAATGATCATATGTTTGTATTAACAATCTATTAATTTAAGGAGATAGAGATGAGTAGCCCTATGCGCAGAGTAGAAGAAATAAAAGAACTTGAAATGAATAAAATCCTAGGAAGCTTTAATAGCATGCCCAAGCAAAGCGTCTCATGGAAAGGCCATACATGGAACCTAATCAAGGATAGTTTAAATAGCTTTATAAGGAGCATTAAAACAAGACATTGGATTTCCGGCGTGCAATATAGGAATGATAAACTTTCCGCGTCATTAAAGCTGCTTAGCACGACTATTATTGCAAAACTTGAAGATACGATAGGAGAGTCTAAGCTAGAAATTCAATTAAAATCTTCTGAGCAGGCTATAGATGTTTACTCGTTTCATCAGGCAAATTATCTTTTAACCTTAGCGGTTAAAACCCATGCAATGAAGATAAATGAGATATTGGAAAAAATTGATACCACTAGGTTTAATGTAGAAAATATAAACTATCTAAATAAGATCAAAGCTACTGTAAGAGGCTTAAATGATAGCTGCCAAAGAGATTTAAAGGCCGAGACAGATTTTATCAATCGAGCTCAAGAAAAAAAGCTTAATGAATTTAATAAAACAGAAGAGATGGAAAATCTACAAGATAAGCTGCATGAAGGAGTAAAAACTTTACATGAAGCTTCAAGCAACTCCATCGATCCTTCAAGTAGCGATGAAGAGAATAAAAGCTTGCTTATCGAAACTGATGTAGATCAGTTAAATAATAGCGGTGTAGATGTTTTAATTGTCCAAACAGATTTTATCAATCAAGCTCAAGAAAAAAAGCTTAACGATTCTAATCGAGAAGAAGAAATGAAAATTCTACAAGGTAAGCTGCATGAAGAATTAAAAGCTCTGCAGGAGGCCCTAAGTAACTACACCAATCCTTTAAGTAGCAAGGAAGAGGATAGGAGTTCGCTCATAGCAAGAGATAGCTTGGACCGGTTAATAGCGTCAATCAATACTGGCATAGAAACAGAAGAGCTAAGAGAAGAATCTAAAAAAGCCATTAAGCTTACAGAAGGCTTTTTGAAAGAAACTTCTATCTCCTCTGAGGAAATAAAAAACCTTCTTGCTAAGCTAAAAGGGACTCATGAGGGCTATGCAAACTTATTGAAGAAGGATTAACAACCCTGCCTACCTAAGCAAAACTAGCGCGGAATTTTCCGCGCTTTATTTAATTTTTTCTTCATGGATTTGCGAAGTAAGCAAGTCACATAAAGCGCTTAACTCAGGGGCCTCCAAATTAAGCTGCTGGCTTATCACCTTAAACGCCTCTATTTCCTCTAAAAACATTTTAAAAGCAGCCTCTCTACCGCACTTAGCTACCAAGTTGACCAGCTTCCCTCGATGAGCATCTTGCTCGATATCTCCAAAATCATCAGCAATTTGAAAGGCCATGCCAAAGTGATAAGCAGCTTTTTTCATGTCTGTAAGTTTATCTAAAGCTCCTCCCCCATACAACCATCCTAAAACAAAAGAAATCTCAAATAAAGAGCCCGTTTTCATCCGAATAATTTCTTTCAAAGTGTTTATACTTAAATCAGGAGGATAGATATCTAAAAATTGCCCTCCTGTAGCCCCTAAAAGACCTGTATTAAATGTGCAGTTTTCTAGAGCAAGAAGGCAAATCCTGTCACTCTGGGCAGCATGAAGGGCTCCCGATAAACTTAGTACTTTTGCATTTTTAGCGAGAAATTCATACCCCGAAGCAATTAAAGCATAACTAGCTAATAATGCTAGAGATTCTCCATACACTCTATGAGCACTAGGCTTATCCCTTCGCACATCATCGTTGTCCATACAGGGCAAATCGTCCGCCAATAAAGAAGCGGTATGGAAAAACTCAACAGCAAGAGCAGCAAAAGATACATCTACTGAGGCCTTCAAAGCTTTAGCAATTACTAGGACTAAAAAGGGGCGAAAACGCTTGCCACCATTCATTAAGGCATACTCACAGACGTCACGCAAGTTTGTTTTAGGGCCTAGAAGGGGGATAGCTTGACACAAGCTTGATTCGAAAGTGAGTTGGTAAGGTGCTAAAATGGAAGAAAAAGGATCATTTTTAATCATAGACAGTAAGTTTTAAGTAATTTTAATAATAAATTTTTTAGCAAGACTTTTAAAGAGGAGTAATGACCATTTTTTGAGATGAACGAATAAGCTGATTTGAAGTTATAAATCCTCCTGCATTTACACATGGATAGCAGATCACCTGTTTGCCCCACAAAGTTCCAGGATTGGTTACAGAATTACAACCTATTTGCGAATCATCACCTATAATAGCCCCAAATTTTTTTAAATCTGTTTCAATGAAGCTCCCATCTAGATAGATAGAAACATTTTTACGATTTAATCTAAGATTAGCACATTTTGTTCCAGCGCCTAAATTTACACGTGAGCCCAAAATTGTATCGCCAAGGTAAGCAAAATGACCAGCTTGAGCTTTGTCAAACATGATAGCATTCTTCACCTCGGTAGCATGGCCAATTACACATTCATTTCCCGCAATGAAATTACCTCGAATGTAGGCTCCATGACGCACACTACAATTTTGGCCGATGATACAAGGCCCTTTAATATAAGCACCAGGCTCAATAATAGTACCTTGGCCGATAGAAATTAGATGAGGATTTACCAAATAAGTTCCCTGTGGAACAGCAGCTTCAATTTCTCCTAAAGTAAGAGTTTGTAGGTAAGAGGAGATAAGAGACAAAGCGTTCCATACCAAAGTACAACTTTTAAAAAGCTTAGCATGTGCAAAGTTAGTAAGATCAAAAAAATAGTCAGGTGAAAAATTATTCATAGCTCAAAGGTATAATAAAAAAAAACGAAGAATACAAGATTATTCTTGTTGACAAGAGAGATAAATAATAATTTTAAGCATCTTTAAGCTAAAGAAGAATATAGTTCTTAATAAATTTATTCTTCTTCCTCTTAAGGTGTGGAAATGTAGATAACCCTATCTATTTGCTTCTGTTCTGGGTCGGTTGATAAGTTGTTGATAGATTGTTAAAAACTGGTCAGTTGATAACAATTTAAGCTTATCAACAGGCCTATGCACAAATTCATCGACCTAAATTACCCTACTTATGAACAGAGAATTTTATTTCTCTATCCCTTAAAAAATTAAACTTTTTTGGCATTGAGGGAGTGCTTATCCATAAGGGCAGAAGAAAAAATAAAGGCTCAATGGATGTATATTCTTTCTCTAATCTACTAAAGAGTCTTATAATCTTTTTCCTTCAGAGAGTTGAATATCAAGGCTGGAGGATAGTTGTTAAAAAAGCTTTAAGGCTCAACTACTTTACATTTTTTAGAAATTTTTTTTATGAATACTTATAAAGATATCCAGTGCCCGCATTTTGCTGTTTGTTCAGGTTGTACGATCAATGAAAATGTTGATAAACCCCCTCTTTTAGAAGAAGTTTATAATTTTTTCTCTGAACAAAGCGTGCCTTTTAATTATTATTCTGAGCAAGTGGTGAAATGGCGTCATCGTGCTAAGCTGGCAGTAAGAGGCTCTGCTGAAAATCCTCTTATCGGCCTTTATGAAAATGGAACTCATCAAGTAGTGGACATACCCTTATGCCGGGTGCATCATCCTTCAATTAACCAAGCCATTGAAAAATTAAAAACCTGGATCAAAGCTTATAAAATCAGGCCTTATGATGAAATCACTCAGGAAGGGCTGTTGCGTTATGTCCAGTGTGTTGTTAATAGGCCAAGCGGACGTGTACAGCTTTCTTTAGTTTTAAATGCTCCTGGTGAAAGAAAAGAGCTTTTAGCGGCCAAGCTTTTATGGGATCTAAATCCCGAAGGGTGGCATTCAATATGGATTAACTGGAATCAGCAGAGAACAAATGCAATATTTGGCAAAGAATGGGTATTAGTAAAAGGCGAGGAAGACCTATGGGAAACGATTGCGGGCGCTAAGGTTTGCTTTCACCCAGCCAACTTCGCGCAAGCCAATTTAGCTGTATTTGAGAGATTGTTAAATGATTTGAAAAGTAACCTAATAGCTAATGAAAGAATTGTTGAATATTACGCCGGCGTGGGGGTGATAGGTTTTTCATTAGCAAAAAAAGCTGAGAAGATTGAATGTTGCGAAATTAATCCTTGGGCCCAAATTTCTTTTGAAAAAGCTCGTCAGTGCCAAGGCTTTTCTCATATTTCTTTAGTTTCTGGCTCCTCTTCCTCCCATACAGAATTATTAAACCATGCCAGCATAGTAATTGTAGATCCTCCCCGTAAGGGCTTAGATCGCTCCTTGCTTAGCGCTTTGCTTGAGAATAAATTTCCTCAAGAACTGCACTATATTAGCTGTGGTTGGAACTCTTTTAAACAAGATTGGAAAGAATTAACAAAGAGCTGGCAACTTATCTGTGCCCAAGCTTATTTATTTTTTCCTGGCACCAACCAATTAGAAGTATTAGCAAAATTTAAGAAAAAATAGATAATACATTTTCAAGCTACTCCTTATGCAGCCTCGCATTTATAAAACTGCTCTCATTAACTAGTTCGACCTGAATTAACCTTAAAAATTTCTTCATTGCATCCATTTTAGAAAGAAAAATTATGAATTTTCTTTTAGTCTTAAGTTAAAAAACTGCAAATCCAAGAATTTTTGTTGATGAGTATGAAAATTGGCTAAAAATTAAGAGTTTTAGAGCAGGGGGTAGCCTTCAAGATAGAGCGTTAAAGCAATTTAAAGAAGAAATTAAGCTTTTTAGCCTGAATAAAGACGTTTGGGAGAATTTTGGGCGACTAACCAGTTGTAAATTAAACGCATGTTATGGCCAATTCCACATAGAATGGCGTTAAAACAATCTCCCAAACGACCTTTAAGGTAATTGCGTCCCAGTTTGCCATCATTCTTCATGTGGCCGATATGGGGTTCTATCGCTTGGCGTCTTTTGAGTTGGGACTTAATCCACTGTGTAAGGCCTTTTCTTTGCCCAGAAATAAATATGCTTTTGCCTTCTACCGTATGACCTCGATAACCTTTATCTACAAAAGCTACTTCGATGTTCTTGCCGCTATTATGTTGAGCTTTCTTAATGGCTTCTTCAAGAGTGTGTCCATCGTACGGATTGCCATGAATGGCTCTAACATCTAAAGCTAACCCTTCTTGATGGGTAATCACTAGTGAAGCCTTGCAGCCAAATTCATATCTT
>NZ_JAEMUE010000023.1:0-17445 GCF_018342435.1 Neochlamydia sp. AcF65 | reverse complement strand
ACCTAACAACTACGAGTGAAAATTGGATTTATCTATCGATGATTAGACTGATGTTAAGGCGAATTGATAAGTTAAAAGAGGGGTTTTAAGATAACCTCTAAAGGCTGTGGGAGAACTGATTTTGATCTTGGCAATCCTGTGGATCAGTTAAATATTCTTGCAGTAGAAAAGCTTGACCTGAAATATGAATTAGATCAACGCATAGATTTCATTACAAGCTTTAAAGAAGTTTACGCCCTATTTGAAAAGTATGTGCTAGAAGCAGAAAAAGCTTCACAAGGCGCAAAAAATACTTTTCCTCTATTACTAACATAAAAATTGGAAATTAGAAAGAGATAAAAAAGTTATTACTTTACCTCCCTAAATTCTCTTTTTTTGCAGAAAAAATTAAGGATTTCTATGTTACCAGCCGTCAACTTTCCTCATTATGATTTTAATCATTACTTAACCCCTCTCCACCATGAAATCCTTCAAGAATGCAACTCTCCATTAAAAAGACATATAAGATATAATTTATTAAGCTCTACTTTAAAAGTGGATATTAAAATAGCAAAGCTTTCTTTAGACATTCTTAACCAATCCAGTAAAAGCTGCAGAGAGATTACAGAAAAAATTTTATATGTAATTATAACTGAGGGTAAAAATAATATAAGGGAAATATTGAAAAAGCTTACTAAGATTTTTGCAATGAAGGGGGAGCAAGCTCTGGGCACATGTGTGGACATGCAGGAGAATTTTAGCTTGCCTGTAATTTTAGAAGCTATTGAGGCTTTTTACCAAATTACCTTATTAACCACTGCGCCTTTGTCCTCGATCTCTCACTTTCCTCCTTATGAGGCAGCAATAAGAAAGCTCGGATTAAAATTGAAAAACCAGCCTAACAATCTGGAAAAGATAAATTCAATAGCCCCATTTAAAAAGCAAGAGCACCAGCCACCGGCTCCCTTGCTTAAAACAGTTCCTGCAAATCTATTAAATGCTTTAGAAAAAAGCTTTTCCCTCCCTCATTTAATCCAAACAGCTATTAGCTATCTAGACTTTTCTTTAGAAAAAAATCAAGTAGAGATAGAAACCTACAAATCCTTTTTTTCTAAGGTAAAAAAGGATTCTAAACTTAATGAGAGCTCTAAAGTTGCTCTCATTAAAATTACGATCCTTGCATCCCGCAGGAAAGATTCTTGGGGAGAAAAAGAGCTTTGTCTAGCAGAGCTAGAAGAGATACTTGCAGAAGCCCAACATATTTATGAAAAATGGGGAGAAGAAACGCTGCAGATTTTTTACGAGGCTACGCGTGTACACTTTTCCATTAGGCTAGAGCATATTATACATATTTTCAAGCATATGCATATTTTGGCGGAAGATCTACAGATAGCCGAACAAGCTTTTGAATTATTAGATTGTTACTCCAACTGCCAGCTAAGCCCTGATCAGTTCTTAGAAAAGCTAGAGCAGCTTGCACCCACTACTCCTATGAATGCAGCTATTCTAGAAAAAGATATAAAAAATGTGCTGGTAAGATTTAAGAAAGATGATGGCCATGTTCACTTCTGCCTTCCTGACGTGCATTTAAAAACTATTACTAAGCAATTCTCCTTAATACAAGGTTTGTGTCACAAGTGGAAACATTTGCAGCTGGAAGAATTAATTAGTTTGGCACATAAAATCCGTTTTCACCCTCAGCCAAACTATAGCGATATTTTAAAGATTATGGCTATCGGTCACTTAGCTTTAAAGATAAAATTTCAAATAGAGCTTCATAGCATTCAAACCTTGACCGTACTAGGTTTATTAGCGCATGAGACAAGTTGCATAGCTCAAGTCAAGACAGGCGAAGGTAAGTCCTTGATTGTGACCTTGCTTGCTTTTGTATTAGCTATGCAAAATAAAAGCGTTCACGTTATCTCTTCTTCGCAAAACCTAGCCAGGCGTGACCAGCAGCAAGCAGCCAAATTTTTTAACATTTTTGCAATTAGTTCCTCGCATATCTGCAAAAATGAGCCAGAAGCTAATTCCTTCAAAGCAAATATACTATACGGAACCGCCACTGATTTTGAATTTGCTGTGATGCGCGAAATGCTTTATTTTAAGCCACTCTTTCCTCAACATTCCGAACACAACCTTTTTAAACGTTTTAATTATGCAATCATTGATGAACTAGATAATTTAACGATCGATACAGCAGCTAATAGTGCACGATTAGGAAATGCTGCTGAAATACATTTTAATTGGGTCTACAAGCCTATATTTGCATTTGTAAAAGCAAACTATACTAAAAGTCTCTTTAAGGATGAATCCCTCCAACAACTTAAAGAATTTTTAAAAGAATATTCAAATGGAAAATTTAGTTCTCAAGTTCATCAATTAGGCAATAGACAATTAAAAAATTGGCTTAAATCCGCTTTCAAAGCCCTTTTCGTTTTGCAGGAAAATATAGATTATGTGGTTGATGCTAAAAGCGGTGAAGATAAAAAAAAGATTTTAATCGTTGATGCAATTAATACAGGGCGTATACATAAGCATTCTCGCTGGAGCCATGGCCTACATGAATTTGTGGAAATTAAACATTCTATTTCCCCGGCGAAGGAAACCATAACTCCTATTTCTTTATCCCACCCTGCATTTTATGAAATGTATAATTGCTTGTATGGGCTTACAGGCACGCTTGGATCGCAAATAGAAAGAGAAACATTAAGAAAAATTTATCAGGTAGAAACCTTTGATGTTCCTACACAAAAGCCGGTGCTAAGAAAAGATTTTCCTCTAGTTGCAGTAGATACCAACGAGCTTCATCTGCAAACCATTATTGAGAAAATTCAACAATTTAAACAAACAAACCGCCCTCTTTTAGTCTTATGCCCTACTATTCATGCCTCCAAAGTGCTTGGAGAAATGTTAATTAAAAACAACATTTCCCATCGGATGCTTAATGAAATACAAACTGAAAAAGAAGAGGATATTTTAGCCGTGGCTGGCCTACCAGGCGCCCTTACCATTGCTACTAATAATGCAGGCAGAGGCACGGATATTAGACTAGATCCCGAAAGCCTCGAAAGAGGAGGCCTGCATGTGATATTAACATTTTACCCTAACTCTGACCGAGTGGAATATCAAGCACGTGGAAGAGCGGGCCGTCAAGGACAAAAGGGGTCCTCAGAAATCATCATTTCTTTAGAAAATCTACCGCATTTGCTGAAGTGTATGCAGAAAATAGAAGTCCCACGGCATGAATTTATTGAGCATTGCCTTCACTATCAACGAATGAGAGAAGCAAATTTTCTAAAGCATGAGCAAATCTTTCAAGCTGAGATTGAACGCTATTGCTATACCTTAGTACAAGAATTTTTTACTTTTCTCCACTCATTTAATGCTCTTTGTAATAATGAACAAATTTTAGAAAAATGGGCCGATACTCTAAAGAATCAAAAAATAAGTAAAAATCATTCCCCCGATATTCATACGTTAAGCCCTACCGAGCAGCTGATAGTAAAAGATATATTAAAACTGCTTCAAGTAGATCAAGCAGAACAAGAACAGTGGAAGAACCTTCTTAAACAAATAGGGGCCTATATCCAAGCTCAAATCCTTCATACATGGTCAGTAAAAGTTTATAAAAAATTTTCAGAGATGTCGGGTCAATTAAAGATCCAAGAGATGATTAGGGCTCAAGAGGAAGTGGATTGGTTTATAAAGATAGAAAAAGAAGATAAAAACGAAGAAGCTTCCAATACTCTTAATAAGCAGATTTCCTGCATTAGGAATGACAAACTTGCTTTGTTAAAAGAGGAAATTAAAAAGTTGTTTGAACATCATATGGCTTTATGGAAAAAATATCAGGATTCTTCAGGCTTGTTTTTTATCGAATACATTCGCGAAATGGCCAAAGTTAGTTTAAAAAACATAGCTCCTTGAAAAGTAATTTAATAAGTGTCTGTTCAATTCTACTGAATAAAAAAAGTAATAAAGCAACTGGAGGTAAAGGTGTCCTGGAGGCATCCTATACGGCCTGAGGTTTTCATATTTTTGATTATAAAATCAACTTGATTAACGGGCAATTAAGCTAGGATTAGCGAGCCTACCATTATCTTTTAAACTCTTTAAAAAAGATAAAGAGAATTTGTTAGGTTGCTAATAATAAAATAAAAATGAGATGGTGAAATAAAAACCTTCCTATAAAAGGAGCACTTCATGAGTATAATAATTAACAGCCTTCATTTTTCTAGACCCCCTGGTTACGATGAAGGGCATATAATAGAAGTAGGGGAAAAAACGCCTCTCTCTTCTATTAATAATGAAGCTTCAAAATGGTGCAAACTTATTTTCGAAAACGGTGACCGAGAAGCAAGAAGATTTGTAAAGGCTCACTACTCTAATTCTGAGGAAGCCCTAAAAGATTTAGAAAAGATTAAAGCGCTAAAAATTTCTGGTAAGAATTTGGAAACCATACCAAAAGGGTTATCTTTACTCAAAAATTTAACTATCCTAGACTTAAGCTCTAACAAGTTAAAAACTTTTCCAGAAGGAGAAGAAATTAGAAAGCTTACTAAACTACGCAACCTAATTTTAAATGGAAATCCTATCGAAAGCCTACCAGAATATGTTGTTAATCAAGAGACAAAAAATATTAGAAGTATTTCTCTTTATAGGACAGAAATTAAAGAAATCCCCTATAGCTGTAAAAATATTATCGAAAGTTATCCTGCTACAGTGATATTTACTTGATCAAGAAGCTCTTAATTAAGCATAAAAAAAATGATTAAGAGCTGTAGATTATATTAAGAGATTTTTAGCTTTTTAAGGTAGGGTAAAACGTTTTTATTTGGCTGCTAGGATATCCTAGATAGCACCTGACCTGAAAAACATGAATTGCCTGGCAAATACTATTTCTGGTAGTTGTAACTTATCTAACATCTTTTCTTATGCAAGATGTTTTGCATCTAGGAAGGCTTGTAAAAGCATCTTACCAAAACAATACTTTCCTGTATGTATTCTTTCGTTATTATGCTCATTCATCCTTTTATCCACATTCTCTTGTAATTCTTCAACATTTTTAAACACTTTCTTCCTAAAAGCTATGGCATAAAATTCGTTCAGGATAGTCTGGGGAAAACCTTTGCAGATTTTATTGGTTTAAAGGATGTCGAGCTTTAGTGCGCGAGTGGTCAATATCTTTGATGGCCAGATAAATTTCATACTCCTGGTGTTCTCTTACGCCACAATGCTCTGTTCCACGATCGGTTAACAATATCAACATTCGAACATCCTGCTCTTCAAACCAAGGAATGATTCGATCATTTAGCATATCTGCTGCTATTAACGCATTTTTCCTATCGTATAGTTTGACAAAAGATACCTTAGAATAGATATCGATCATTTTCTGTTGATAAACGCCTCTAACAGTGTCTATATAATAAGTATCTTGAGATAATAGATAACCTGGATGTTCAGTTTCAATTTCGCCATGCGCTTCTTTTTCTTCCTTGGCTTTTACAAGAGCTCTTAGTGGTCCTCTGTTAATATCATCTCTTCTTAAAGACATTTTAGCTTCCAATGCTTTGAGACGTTTTGGAAAGGTCTTAAAGATTGTATCGTAGCCAAACAGAGCGTACGCCTCCCGGCGAAATGAAGACTCCTTGTTTCTTCAAGCTCATTACATACTCTTAATTGTCTATAAGCAGGCTTTTGAAGAGAAAAATCAACCACATCTTTTTCGGTAGACTCGTCTACCCTGCTTTTTATCCAAGGTTTTCTAGGCGTTATCCCTGAAGAGCTGCCTCTCCACCTGTTTCATTAAGTTCTTAGAATCTGTAAAAGCTATCTCTAGAATATCCCATCATTTTACATGCATGAAATACATTCCCTAATGTTTCGGCTAGCTTTAGAACATTTAAGCTTGTTTTTTGTAACTTTTTGATGGGTTGCTAAATTTGACATTTTGACCCTCCTTATGGCTCTTGGAGCCACTCACTTTCAACTTTAGTCCTATCACTTTCAATAGTAACAGGACTTCAACCTTGACGGCTTTTAAATCACGTTTTCTTTATTTTTATCACAAATGTCCCGATTAAGTCCTGTCTATTGCACTTTTATACCTGCTAGGCATTGCCATATAAATCACATGTTATTCAAAGATTAAAATTTCTTTAATGGGCAAATGGTTGACTGTTTTTACTACCTATGTTAATTTTTTTACTACCTAAACCCTTTAATTAACAAGAGGTATGCCATGCAAAAATGGATGTTATTATTAAGTTTAGCATTTTTTCAGCTGTTTGCTCATCTAGCTCTTTATGGCGAATCTTATCATTCTAAACATCCGGTAGTCGTCTTTGAAACTACCCAAGGCAATTTTGAAGTGACACTCTTTCCTGACCTAGCGCCTAAAGCCGTGGAAAACTTTTTAACTCATGCTAAAGAAAATTATTATAATGGGACTACTTTTCATCGAGTGATCAAGGGTTTTATGATTCAAGGAGGTGATCCTGAAGGTAACGGTACAGGTGGCCAATCCATTTGGGGCAAGCCTTTTGCTGATGAATTTCATCCAGATCGCCATTTTGATCATCCCGGTATCTTAGCCATGGCTAATAGAGGCCCTCATACCAATGGAAGTCAATTTTTTATTACCACCGCTAAAACCCCCTGGCTGGATCAAAAGCACACCATTTTCGGGGAAGTCACTAAAGGTTATGAGATTGTCCAAAAAATAGAGGACGTGCAGACTAATGCACAAAACCGTCCTCTCGTAGCACAAAAAATTATTAAAATTTCCCTTAAAAATTAACATTTGATTGAGAGGGTATAGATAGATTTTTATTTGTATCCTCTCATTGTTATGCTTCATGGGCTGTGGGATTACTTTTCATTATAGCCTCTTTTTCTCTACCTTTAAAGGTCTGCTTCTCCCTTCACTCCTTTTTAAGTCTTTTAATCTTATACAATCTATCTTCTCTACAAGGCAGAGGGGCGGGCATTCTCAATAGCTAACGCAGGAATTTTAAGTAAATACTCAGATAGCCCACATTTAATTAAAAAGTTAGAGTCATATGCTTTTGAGCTACTTCTCATGCAACCTCATGCTTTATAAACCACTCACGTTAAGTAGAAAGACAGCTTTCTGAGAGTTGGATATGTAGACGGAGTTTTTTTAAACCTACAATTTCTTAACAGGAGGAAGATGAGAAGATCCAATCCATAAGCGTTTTATCCATCCAATGGCAACCATGTTCCTTGCCTGCCCAGCCGAGAAATCCCATATGTCCACCATACCTGGTCATATAAACATTTACATTCGAGGGAATATGATTGTAGTCTATCCTGTAGCAATCAATAAATGGATCGTCTTCTGCAAATAAGATATAAGTAGAGATCGCAATAGAATGAATAAATTTAATCGAGCTACAATGTTGATAATAGTCGATAGCGTCCTTAAACCCCCATAAAGGGGCGGTCACCTTATCATCAAACTCATACATCGATTGAATAGAAAGATCTTTTAGCCATTTTTGGCTCTGCTTTAACACCCGGGCTAAATAATACTTATGGTAAATCCAGTAGGCTTCTTTTTCGATATATTGAACAGCATGATGTAAATCTACTGGAGGGCATACTGCTATGAGATGATCCATGTATTGAACAGCCTCTTCTCCTAACTCGCCTGCTAATTTAAGAACTATATTTCCACCAAGAGAAAAGCCTATTACAACAAGCGAAGAGGTAGGAAAACGAATTTTAAGCCATTTCAAAACACTTAAGATATCTTGGCTTGTGCCTCCATGATAAGGACGTTTGGCTTTACTTACTCCCCCACTACGAAGATTAACACGCATTGCACAGTGGCCAGCTTGATAGATCTTTCGTGATAGCCGTAAAAGATAACCTGATTGATAGCTTCCTCCTAGGCCATGAACCATCACTACAATTTTGGTAGGAGGTTTTCCTGGATGAGGGTTAGAAAGATAGCAAGACAATTGATCACCATCCTCTAATGAAACTAGAATTTCATAGGAAGGCGGTGCTTTACCATTGGCTAGAAAGGTCGGTAAAGTGGTTTGGACATGAGGAGAGCTCAATCCAAAAAGAGGCTGAAAATTTAATTTGCTGAGCAAGGGATGCCTTTATAAGATTTGCTTTTAATTATCACAAAAAAGGACTGATCCCTGCAACTTTTAAAGTTAATTTTTACGCAACTTAATTTTGAAGCTTCCTAGATAGGCTATCATTTTCTTTATCCTATTCACCGGCTTGCACTTTTTATCGACAGTTTTTAAAAGTTCTTAGCAAAAAGGCGGTAACTTAATGCGATTTATTTTAATTCTCTGCGCCTTGCTTAACGTGTGGTTATAAAAACTTTTCCCATTTTATCTACTAATACAGAATTTTCAGCTTGTGCCACTATGCCTTGACCTTCTTCTACTAAAGGAGCATAACCTACCACTGACCCTGCTTTAAGTAGCTCTGCCATATGGCGCCTAATTTCAGAAAGTTCAAGCTCTGCTTCAATAAGATCATGCATACAAAAAGGAAGCCCACTAAAACTTTTAATTTTTGCAATCAAAGAACGAGGAACAGATAATGGAATAGGCCGAGCACGCACAAAAGAGAAAATTGCAGGGCTCCCCGCTTCATAAATAAAACCTTTTCCATCGGTAGCAAAAGGTTCAATGGCAAAGGTCATACCCGGCTTTACGATAGCTGTAGAATTATCGCAATAGTTAGGAATCAAAGGAGCCGTATGTACCTTATAAATTCCTAGCCCATGACCTGCAAGGTTTTTTACAGATTTAAATCCATAGGAAGAAATTTTTTCTTCAATAATTTTACCAATTTCTTTAATAGGTAGACCTACCTGGATAGATTGCTCAGCACTTAGTAAAGCACTTTCAACAGCATCAATGAGAGCTTGGTATTTGCCTGATAAATCTACTGTGACCGCGCAATCACCAATAGCGCCCTGATAACATATTCCTACATCCAATTTGATTACTTCTTGGGAAAAAATAATATCTTCGTCAGGTTGAGGTAGAAAATGTGCAGCCACATTATTTAAAGCTATTTGAGGAGGAAAAGCAGGAATGGCTCCTAATGAGAATATTTTCTCTTTAATTTTAGTGATAACCTCATTATATGAAGCTCCAGCTTTGATTAATGCTTTACCAAAAGCACGTACTTGATGAGCCATCTTCCCCGCTTGAATAAAATCTTGCTTATATTTTTCATTCATTCTTCACTTCCTTATTTTGCGAAAGTATTCTATTCAATCTAGCGCATTAAATCTACTTTAACCTTTCTTCTCTTAAGAGTTACCCTGCTAAAGCTGCATAAGCTAATTTTTTTGTAAGTTTAAGGTAGAAGAAATCCAATCATTTAAATAAGCTAAGCACATTCTTCACTAACAGGCTTTTTACAAGGTCATAAACTTTTTAGAAGTTATTATTTATGCACTACACCACTGTACAGCTCTTGTTTTTACTTTTTTTCTTAGGATTTTTATCTTTAAACTTTCTTTTGGGTGTCTATATTATTAGGCAATGGGGCAGCCCCCTACCTCGCTTATGCCATGAATTCGACAAAAAAATATGGATGACTTTAGGATTAGGAATTATTTTTTTTGGCTTTTATTTTATTTTTATCACTTTTTTGGGATGGAGCCTAAAAGGTCAAAGTTTAAGAAAAGTATTCATTTTCCTTTATGACCACACGGCCAGCTGTATCTATATTGGCTTATCTATCTTTTCATTTTTCTCGCTCTCTATCTATCTTGCAAGAATGCTGATAAAACACCTCTATTGGAAAGCCACAAAAAAAAACTTTAGAAAAAAAAGAAAGAGTTACTAATAAAATAAAGTGATTCTTGCTAGGAAACCAGCTAAACAAGTGTGCTTTAGCAGCAATGCCTCTTAAGTTAAGCTTTCGGGAAAGATTTTATTAATTTCAATAAATCCGTGCCCTCATAATGGCATGCCTTCAACTTTATAGCAAAAATCTAAGAAAGCTTAACTTTTCAATGGACAACTTTTTAACCGATGGTTTAAACAAAAAAACTTTATAAGAGGGATTAATTATAAGGATCCCAAAATTCTTAGTTCTAAATTCTATGATTTAAATGGTAAATTCCTAGCATCAAGGATCTGTATGAATATTTCTCTTCCTCCTTGTCATGAAAGTAAAAAGCCTGTTATCTCAAAAGCTACCTTTTCAGGAGGAGCTTATAGCTGCCCTATGCATCCAGAGATTGAGCAAAATTACCGCGGTTATTGCTCCCTTTGTGGTATGCCTTTAGAAACTAAACATCTTTCCTTAGAAACAGATGATTCAGAATATGTAGAGACGTGGCAGAGGTTTAGGGTAGCAGTGATCCTAACCCTCCCCCTTTTCTTTTTAGCGATGAGCAAAATGCACCCTACCTTGGATGCTTTAACCCTATCTTTAGGCACAGCATCTGAATGGATGCAATTTATTCTTGCCACGCCTGTTGTCTTGTGGGCAGGATGGCCCTTTTTTGAAAGGGCATGGTTGTCTATAGTCAATCGTTCTCTAAACATGTTTTCTTTAATTGCCCTTGGAATAGGAAGCGCCTATTTATATAGTGCTATCGCTGTGATCTTTCCTCACATTTTTCCTGCGGCGTTTAAAGAAAAGGGGCAACTTTTTGTTTATTTTGAAGCTGCGGCAGTTATCACTGTGCTTGTTCTTCTTGGGCAACTGCTAGAACTTAAAGCTAAAGTACATACCAACCAAGCTATACGCTCTTTAATAAATCAAACAGCTAAAAACGCTCATGTAATGAAAAATGGCCAAGAACAAGAAACACCTTTAGAGCAACTGCAAGAAGGCGATATTTTAAAAGTAAAGCCCGGTGAGAAAATTCCTGTGGATGGCTTTATTATCGAGGGGACAAGTTTTATTGATGAGTCAATGCTAACTGGTGAATCTCTTGCTGTTGAAAAGCAAGTTAAAGATCAGGTTACAGGTGGTACTGTAAATCAAGCGGGTAGCTTTCTTATGCAAGCCACACGTGTGGGCAATCACACTCTGCTGGCACATATCATCCAAATGGTATCCCAAGCCCAAAGAAGTAAAGCTCCTATTCAAAAACTTGCGGATTTAATTGCCAAATATTTTGTCCCCGCGGTGATAGGAGTAGCCATTCTAACATTTATGATATGGGTATGGAAAGGACCTGAGCCAAGCTTTGTTTTTGCCTTCATTAATGCGTTGGCAGTATTAATCATTGCATGTCCCTGTGCCTTAGGATTAGCCACCCCTATGTCAATCATGATGGGCATCGGTAGAGGCGCCCAAACAGGCATTCTCGTAAAGAATGCAGAAGCCTTACAACTTTTAGAAAGAGTTGATACTTTAATGGTAGATAAAACCGGTACCGTCACCCAAGGAAAACTTAGTATCTTGCAAATCACCCCCATGCATGGCTGGCAAGAAAATGAACTTTTGACATACGCAGCTTCGATAGAAAAAAACAGTGAGCATCCCCTAGCTCAAGCCATTGTGAATGAAGCTCAACGTCGATCTTTAAATCTTTTACCAAACGTAAAATTTAAATCTATGACTAGTGAAGGCGTGGCAGGAATAGTTGATAGCAAAGAAGTATTGATCGGCAGCCGAAATTTAATGCAAAGAATGCAGGTACACGGCCAAGAGGAATTACTAAAAGCCTCTCAAGCAGCGCAAGCACAAGCGCAAACCGTGCTGTTTGTTTCTGTCGAGGGAAATATTATAGGCTTTATGGCGTTAGCTGATGCTCTAAAACCCACTTCTGCTCAGGCTATTCATGAACTCCATTTGCTAGGTTTGAAAGTTATTATGTTGACTGGAGATAATACGCAGACAGCCCAAGCAGTTGCTTTAGCTACCCATATTGATGAGACTTATGCGGAAATCACTCCTCAGGGTAAAAGCCTCTTTATTCAGAACGCCATACAAAATAGGCATATTGTTGCTATGGCTGGTGACGGAATCAACGATGCACCCGCCCTAGCTGCTGCCCATGTAGGCATTGCTATGGGAACAGGCACAGACATTGCTAAAGAAAGTGCAGCAATTACTTTAGTAAAAGGTGACTTAATGGGTATCGTACGAGCCATTAAGTTAAGCCGAGCTACTATGCGCAATATTCGGCAAAATCTATTTTTTGCTTTTATCTACAATATTATAGGTGTATCTCTAGCAACCGGCATTCTGTACCCTTGGATAGGATTGCTTTTAAATCCCATGATTGCCAGCGCAATCATGGCGTTTAGCTCTGTGTCAGTAATCATGAATGCGCTAAGGCTAAGAAAGTGTTAACACTGAACAGAGAAATCAACCCTTAGAAAAATTACTGAGAAAAAAAAGAATAAGCGTTTATTAAGACAAGCAGCTGGACCGGTAACCAAAGCACAAAACGGCTCTCTTTTTGTCGTTTGTGTTTTAATACAATTCAAGACTATAAAGTAAATAAGTTGTAAAATGGTTAACATAAGGCGTGTCTATTGAAATGTTCATTTCTTCTTTTCTTATCTTGCCCATTTATCAGTCAATACATTAGGCCCTAAGCTAGATGGCTAGCTAAATTTTTAGATCTTTTGAATTCCTAAACTACTCCTATAAAATTAGTATCTCTTTGGTAAATAATCTGTGTCTTTTAATTACGCCACCCCCATCTTTTTATGCCTTCTTTTCTCTACGGCTGACGTGACGACACATCATTGAGCAAGACTTAAAAGCTAAATAATCCTTATTCTAAACTTCTAAAAATCAGTATTCTTCTCATGCTCAGCATTTTAAGCAATTGTAGGGATCGCAATAAATGCATGGCATAGAAGCGTTAAAACATCCAAGATCTAACAGAATTGTAAAAATTCTAAGCGCTAAATGATCGGCTTTATACGTACGATTATGTAAGAGGCGAGCTAATTATTCTATACCAGCTAGCCATCAATCTAGGGCTATTGGCATGAATAGCTCTTTCTCATTTAGGCTTGCAACATTTAGAAAAAAAACTTTTAATTTTTTCATATGAATGATTGCTAATATTTTTGGCTAAAAAAATGCCCGCAAAACTTGCTTAATATGCGGAGGAGATTTAAGATCGGTTTATTTGCTTCCATTAATGCTTCCAAACATGTCTTTTTCAGCATTTTTAAAAACTTCCTTGGATGAATATTTCCAATGCCTTAACTTACCAAATAACTTAAGGCTCATTCATTATGTATTAGGAAATGAATCCGCTGATTTAGATTCCGTTATTTCTTCCCTAACTTATGCTTACTTATTATATGAAAATCATTCTAAACAAGAGCTCTACCTTCCTCTTATCAACCTCAAAAGAGAGGAGTTAAATGCTCGCAGAGACCTTCTCTATTTGCTCCAGCTAGCAAAAATCCCTACTAATCATCTTCTTTTTTTAGAAGAAGCCCCTTTCAGTTATCTTTTTTCTCGAAGCCAATTACGCTTAAATCTTGTCGATCATCATATTTTAAGAAAGGACCAACAGATTTTTTCTGCCGTCGTAGAAAGCATCATCGATCATCATTTTCCTGAGCCAATAAATTATCCTCTTCTCTCGCCTGCAAGCTTGCTAATAGAACCGGTGGGTTCTACAGCCACTTTGATTGCAGAAAAACTGATCACTCATCCTACCATTAATATTACACCTGAAATAGCTATCTTGCTATTGGCACCTATATTGATAGATACTCATGATTTAAAATCTATAGATAAAACTACCTGGCGAGATATTAAAATAGCTGAAAAACTACTCCAGGTGGCTGCTGACACCCTCCCTTCTAATTTCTATGATATCCTCCAGGTAGAAAAGAATAACATCTCCCTACTATCTCCCCTACAGCTTCTTAATAAGGATTTCAAGAGCTATCTAGCCGGAAATTTTTTCTATGGAATTTCTTCTCTTCCGCAAGGAGTCGATTGGTGGCAACAAGAGAGGCAAAGCTTGCTTCCTTTGCTAAATACATATGTTCAGGACAAAGACCTATCGCTGCTGCTCCTATTTATGTCTCCCATAAGCCCCATAGGTCCGAAGCATAGAATAATCGTTTATACCCCTTCCCCCTTAATTTTAGAATCATTTAAATTTTATGTCGAAAAAGACCTGATACTAAAGAAGCTACTTTTACCGAGCTCCTCTTTAAGGCATCCATGCTTGGCATATTATGAAATAGAAAGTTTTATAGCTAGGAAGCATTTGCAACCTTATTTTCATTTTTTAAAAAATTTAGCTACTCTATCCTGATAAAGAATAAACCATTCTTTAAAGAACAAAGCTTTTTATCTATTTAACCTCTTGGGCAACAAACCAGATGCCATAAGCTCTATAAAAGAGAAAAAGGTTCAAATATAACCCCTCGATTTCTCTTAGAGAACCTATTGATAGGCTCAAACGCCAGGTCTTTCCTTTTAACCTGAATCTACGTACCTGCTAGCATTAGCTTTGACTAAGAGCTAAAGAGCAAGGTTGGGACAAGCTAAAAAAGCTTTGTAGGGTAGTAATCAAACTTTTTTGTAAACAATAAAGAGGCAAAGAATGACTTAAGGAGGCTTATTTTTAGATTGAGCTCCTACTTGATCTTTCTTCCCATAATGTTTTCTAGACCTTTCCCTCCGTCTAATTTGCTCTTTAGAATCTTTTAATCATTACATTTCTCTTAATGTTAAACATGCAACTTTACCCTGTAGGTAATTCATTGATATTTTAGGATCCCGGCCGAAAATGGCGAGCATTCTAATTAAACTCTTTCTATATTAGAGAGAAATAGGCCATGGTTATGAATGAAGAAGATATTTTTTATAAAGCTTTTCTATCCCAAGATTCTCGCTTTGATGGCAAATTTTATGTGGGAGTAAAAACTACTAAAATCTATTGCCGTCCTATCTGTCCAGCCAGGCCAAAACGCCAAAATGTGGAATTTTTTCTCAAAGCTTCATCTGCTGAGAAGGTAGGCTATAGGCCCTGCTTACGATGCCACCCCCCATCTTCGACCTCTTCCTTCGCCTATTCAGGCAGATCGGCAATAGTGTCACATGTTCTTAGAGTACTTACTGCTCAGGGGATGGGGGATAAAGGAGAAGATTATTTTGCTGGGCAATTTGGCTTAAGCGCTAGGCATTTACGCCGGCTATTTAGAGAGGAGATAGGCTTAACTCCTCAAAAAATTTGGGATAATAATCGTTTAAATTTTGCTTTAAAGCTTCTAACAAAGACTAAGCTTTCTATAACTCGTATAGCATTAGACGCGGGCTTTTCCTCTTTAAGACGTTTTAATGATGCTTTTAAAAAATATTATAAGCAAGCCCCCTCTTTAATACGAAAGAAAAATCTTTCCAATTCCCCTCATGAGAACATTATTTTAAAGTTAACTTATCACCCTCCTTTAGACTGGTCGCATTTAATTCATCATTTTAGAAACCATTTTATTCCTTATATGGAAAGTATTTCTGAGAACAGCTATGAGCGAGTTTTTAAGATTGAAGATTCAATAGGGGCTTTATCAGTAGAAGCAGATAGTCGCTATCCTTATCTCAAGCTGCAGATTGCTTGCCATGATACTAAAGTTTTATGTGCAGTAGCCAGCCGTGTCCGTAAAATGTTCGACCTTAATTCCGATCCTCTTTTCATAGCCAATCAATTTGCTTCTCATTTACCTTTATCTTTGCTATGGAAACAATGGCCGGGCTTAAGGCTGGCTAATGGTTGGGATCCTTATGAAACAGCTATCTGCGCAATTTTAGGGCAAGGCATTACCATGAGACATGCCTCCCAGCTAATTGGTCATTTGGTTTTATATTATGGAGAAAAAATTTTTCATCCCGTAACGCATGAAGAAAGATACTTATTTCCCATCCCTGAGATTTTAGCAAAAGCTTCTCTGCATGAGATTAAAACCACACAAGTACGTAAAGCTGCCATTCGAATGCTAAGCCAGAAGATTCTTCAACAAGAAATTAGCCTTTCGCCAGCTCAAGCACCTGAAGAATTTAAAAAATCCCTTCTTGCCATCCAAGGTATTGGGCCATGGACTGCAGAATACATTAGCCTACGAGCTATAGCAGATCCTGATGCTTTTCCCGCTACGGATCTAATTTTAAAAAGAGCGTTGAGGCTTAATCCTTCCTTGGACTTAAGCTGTATCCGACCCTGGCGAGGATATGCTGCCGTTTACCTATGGAAAAAATATTCTTATCATTCATCTTAAAAAAGGAGCTTCATTAGATGAAAATTTTTTATAAATACATGGATTCAATCGTAGGGAAGTTAAAGCTGGTAGCTCAAGGCAAGGTCCTTATAGCTATCTTATGGGAGCGTGAAAAGCTCAACCGTGTCAAGCTTGATGAACTTATCGAAGATGTCTATCATCCTCTTCTTATAGAAACTGAAAAGCAGCTTTTAGAATATTTTAATAAAAAGCGAAAATTCTTTGAACTCCCCTTAGAACACCACGGCACACCCTTCCAAAACAAAGTCTGGGAGGCCTTAAAGCATATTCCTTATGGCACTACTCTTAGCTATGGACAGCTTGCAAAAGAAATAAATCATCCTCGCGCAGTACGTGCCTTAGGAGCAGCCATAGGAAGAAATCCATTATCAATCGTTATTCCTTGCCACCGGGTGATTGGAACGAATGGAAAACTAACAGGATTTGCTGGGGGATTAGAAGCCAAAAGAACGCTTTTAAAAATTGAAGATTTCCCTGTTATCTAAAAAAATTAAAAAAAAGTAGAGTTTAACCCTTTTCTTTTTTAACCTTTGCACTTAAAAAAACGATTAAAATAAAATTTTCAGAGATTTATTTCCTAGGATTCGACCAGCGTTAATGCCTATATGGGTACGTAGCTCATCTGATAAGGCGCTACCTATCCTAGGGCTTATCACCTCAGCTAGTACCCATGCTTTGAAGCCCCTCTCCCCCTCTTCTGATCTTAATTTACAGTCAAAGATTTAGCATATAACCCTGCTTACTTGTAAGCTACTTTCCTAGAGGAAGAATTTCTTTCAAAGTTTCTTTAAAGCAAAATATTGCCGTGGCAGCAAGCGATCTTCCATAATAGCTGCAGAGCTTCCTCGTCTCTTGCAAAATCTTTCATGACTTTTGATAGATCGTTCAATCAGCGATTCCCGCTGAAAAAAATTCCCTCTGTGATAAACTAAAAAAGAAATTTTTTTTTGTAAACCATTAGGTGAGGTTAGTTATGGGAATGTGGGCGAAAGAGAAAAAATACCTTTGTGCTGCAGGTTTACTGGCCATCACACGTAAAGCTTTTACAAGGATCAAAGAACCCAGTGTTTCTTCAAAGAAAGCTAAAGTTCCTCTTGTTGATTGTCTGATGAGTGGTCTTGCTTTGTTTGGTTTAAAGTTTCCCTCTTTATTGAAGTTTGATCAAAGAAAAGAAGAACCTATCATTAAACATAACCTTTCGACTCTTTACAAGATT
>NZ_JAEMUE010000022.1:0-37157 GCF_018342435.1 Neochlamydia sp. AcF65 | reverse complement strand
TAATCGCCTGCTCATCTGGAAAAAAATTCCTGGGGGAAAGGAATACTTAGCACAAGAAGAAATTAATTCATTATCTTTAGAAGAAAAAGGTAATCTTTTCAGCCAATGGATTGAAAGTTATGGCAAAGGGATCAAAGTATTAGATTTATCCAGGTTAGGTTTGACTTATTTGCCTCCTGAGATAGGCATGTTTTCTGCCCTTGCCTCTCTTAATTTAAGCTACAATCAGCTGACCTTTCTTCCTAAAGAAATAGGACAATTGACCCAGCTGCAAAACCTTAATTTAAGTCAAAACTCCCTTACCTTTCTTCCTAAAGAAATAGGCCAGTTTCTTCGGTTACTTGCCCTTAATTTAAACGAAAACCAGCTCATCTCTCTTCCAAAAGAAATAGGTGACTTACATTGGCTGCGACATCTTAACTTAAGTAACAATCATCTCGTCTCTCTTCCAAAAGAACTCCAGCAGCTGTCGCAGCTATACTCACTTAACTTAAATCAAAATCAACTATCCTTTCTTCCAAGAGAAATAGGCTTGATGCCTCGTCTGGGGTGGCTTTATCTAAACTACAACCAATTGACCTCTTTTGTTATGGAAAGCGGCCTATTCTCTCAGTTGTATTCTCTTAGCTTAAGTCATAACCAGCTTACCTCCTTTGTGATAGCAATAGATCAGATTTTTCCAGTGCAAAACCTTGATTTAAGCTATAACCACCTCAACAGCCTTCCTACGCAAATAGACCAATTACCTCAACTTCTCACTCTTAAAACACAAGGAAATCCACTCGAAAATATTTCAGAGGAAATAAGGCAGCGCTTTCTAACATTAGAATAATAGACTTTGTTTTAATATAAAGAAGAGCTAAAAAGAGATGAAAGGTTTTTGCTAGCCATGTAGTAGGCCAATGAAGATAAAATTTTTAGCGTCCTATTTTTCTTACTCTTATCCGCTTAAAGAAACTTAGCCTATCTATTTAAATCCTTGGCAAGTTGTTTTTCTCCTTAGCGAGAGTTCTTTTATAAAGTGCGGGGCTGCATAAGAAGTAGTGCAAAAGTTTATTGTCCTCAATTTTAAAGATTAAAAAGTCTAAATCTACATTTCTATTTTTTCTATCTTGGGAATGGATTTAGCCATCTTTACGATTAGCTTCATAAAGTTTAAGATATTTATAAAAAGCGGTATGGCCGTTATAGGCAGAGATTACAAACCCCTCATATCCACCCATAAAGCCTCTTTTAAGGATATAACTTTTAAAAAAAGAAAAGATACCATGCGTCAAAGCTTTAGATAAGGAAGCAGTTTTTTTACCTTTATTCTGCTCAGCAAATAATGTCGAATAGGTCTGCATCTTACTTAAAAAGTCAGCGATAGAATGATAAGAATAATGAATAAGTGGGCTGTTTAAAGCTATATGTTGCATATGCTTGACAATAATAGCTTCATGAACTTGCACATTAGTAAAGCTTGTTTCTTTTTTATTATATAACCTATATTGGCGATCGGGATACCAACCGCACCAGCGAATAAACTTATTATTAAAATAATTATGGCGTGGGAAAGAATAAACTACTTTTTCTTGCAAGGAAGTTGCTAAGATCTCTTTTATCATCGCTGGTGTCACAAGTTCGTCACTATCTACAGACAAGATCCAATCATGTTTTGCATAAGCAGAGGCCTTGTTATGAGTAGGACCAAATCCTTCAAAAGTAGCTAAGATAACGCGCACATTAGAGTAATTTTTTGCTATTTTTATAGTATCATCTATAGATCCTGTATCATAAAGTAGGACTTCATCAAAAAGGCTTACGCTATCTAACACTTGAGCCAGGTATTGGCAGCTATTCTTGGTCAAGATAGTGACTGAAATAGGTATCATGAGATCCTCATATTTTAATTTTTTAATGCTTTTTTTATTCTTTCTAGCTCGCCTATCTTCCCTATTCCTATTTTCATCTTAAGATGGCAAAAATTATCCTTTTAAAACAGCTAAAGCTAAGCCTTTATAACTTTTCATGCTTCAAGGGTCAATCTCTCCTCCTCTCTTAAAAGGATTTAACCACAAGCCAAGACAAAAATCTATTTCTTGAAAACAGTTTTCAATAATTGATTTTCTAATCATGCTTTTTAGTAGATTAAACAACACCTAAAGGTAGGATCTAACCCTTCTGCCAAAGAAGTAAGCTTTCTACGCAGGTGCTAAGCGTTTCATTTCAAAAGTAAAGTAAGAACCGCTAAGCTTTTTAAAAAAATTATCGATGGATAGCCAACAGGAATACAAAGCTTTTATCTTACTAGGAAGATTTATATTCTCTTTCCTTGGAGCTTGTAAGCCTTCAATAGCTTCTCATTTGTTTGCTCCATCATAAGATTCCTTAGGCTCATGGGTCAAAATAAATCTCATCCATATTGACAGGGATTAGCAGCTTCTATATTTTTTCGTATGATAAAAATTACAAATGCCTAGAGAATATGCCAAATATTGAGGAAAGCTATCATGCATCCATTACTCCCTGACTCCCTTATTAGCAACCATCATGTCGATTTAGCCATTCGCCCTCGTCGTAATCGTAAAAGCCCCGCTATACGCTCTCTTATCCAAGAAAACCATCTTCTTCCTCATCAGCTGGTGGCTCCCTTGTTTATCCTAGAAGGCCATCAGCGCCAAGAGATGATTACCAGTATGCCTGGCATCTCCCGTATTTCCGTGGATCTGCTTGTCAAAGAAGCCATTGAACTCTATCAACTAGGCATTCGCGCCATTGATCTTTTTCCTGTTATTCCTGAAGAAAAAAAAGATAGCCTGGGTAAAGAAGCCATAAATCCTCATAATTTACTTTCTCGAGCTATACAAGCCTTAAAGCAAGCGATCCCTGAGATGTGTGTAATAGTCGATATTGCTTTAGATCCATACACTAGCCATGGTCATGATGGAATTGTAAACGAGTCAGGCCATATCCTCAATGACCCTACCCTTTACATGCTTGGAGAGATGTCTATTCTTGCGGCACAAGCTGGTGCCGACATTGTTGCACCAAGTGATATGATGGATGGGCGTGTAAAATACATCCGCGAAAGTTTAGATAAAGTAGGCTTTAAAGAGGTAAATATTTTATCCTATGCCGCCAAATATGCCTCCTCTTTCTATGGCCCCTTTCGTGAAGCCCTCCATTCAGCTCCTAAATTTGGTGATAAAAAAACCTATCAAATGGATCCTGCCAATAGCCGAGAGGCCATTCTTGAAGCTATTTTAGATGAAGCGGAAGGAGCGGACATGCTTTTGATCAAACCTGCTTTAGCTTACTTAGACATTATCTCTATTATCCGTAAAAAAACTCTTCTTCCTCTTGCTGCCTATCATGTGAGTGGGGAATATGCCATGGTCATGGCTGCTGCGGAAAAAGGATGGCTAGATGCAGATAAAGCTTTTATGGAAAGCCTTTTATCCATCAAACGAGCAGGTGCTGATTTTATTCTTACCTACGCTTCAAAAAGAATCGCTCGTTTAATTAAGATGCAATAGTCTTTTCCTTGTATTTTTTTCATACCCTTAACGATTGAAGATAGAGGATAAGAAATTGAACTTCTTTAACTTTTTTTCTTAAGCTAGCGCAGGAAAAGAAATAAATGAGATGAGGTTAGACAGCTGATTGAATACAAAACCACTGAGCTTTAATTCAGCCTCCTCCCTTTAAAAGATGCAAAGAAAAAATAAGCCTACTTTACTAGCTTGATAAATAAATTGTGGTAAGGGCCTTTTTAGCAAGGCGATAGCTTATCTTTCTACTTATGGCTCTTTTTATGCCCTTCCTCTTTATTAAGCTTTAAGAATAATCGCAAAAATTTTTTCCTCTTTTTTCTGTTTATTTTTTGTTAATGCTCAGCCTATCTTTCCATTCTTCGCTGAAATAGAGAGCCTTAATCGTTAGCACTACCTTCATTCTCTTTTCCTGCATTAGCGTTTGATTATTAGTAGAATAAAAAAATTTTTCAATTGTTTTATTTGAACTTCAACTACAGCTTTTCTTTAATCCTCCATTGAATTAAATAAATTAGTAATTGTATGAATAAAATAATTACAGGATTTTTAAGGAGAAAGTATGGTAAGAGAAACTCCTAGTACCATTTGCCAAGGCGGCCCCTTAACAGAGGAAGAGCTTTATAAAATGGATGCTTATTGGCGGGCAAGTAATTATCTCTCTGTTGGGCAAATTTATCTGCTTGATAATCCTCTCCTTAAACGTCCCCTTACTATTGAAGATATTAAGCCTCGCCTGCTAGGTCACTGGGGAACAACCCCGGGCTTAAATTTTATTTATGTGCACCTAAACCGCCTGATTAAAGCTAAAGATTTGAATATGATTTACTTAGCAGGACCGGGTCATGGCGGTCCAGGCTTGGTAGCTAACGTCTATTTAGAAGGAACCTATAGTGAATACTATCCTAACATTTCTTCTGATGAGGAGGGCTTAAAAAAACTTTTTAAACAATTTTCTTTTCCTGGGGGAATACCTAGCCATGTAGCCCCCGAAACTCCCGGCTCTATTCATGAAGGAGGAGAGTTAGGTTATGTACTTTCTCATGCCTACGGGGCTGTTTTTGATAACCCCGACCTTATTGCGGCATGCGTAGTGGGAGATGGAGAAGCAGAAACAGGACCTCTTGCCGCCTCCTGGCATTCTAACAAATTTCTTAATCCCGCAAAAGATGGTGCTGTTCTTCCTATCCTTCACCTCAACGGATATAAAATAGCTAATCCTACTCTCCTAGCTAGAATCAGTCCTGAAGAGCTAAAGAGCCTTTTCGAGGGATATGGCTACAAGCCTTATGTAATCGAGGGTTCCGATCCTCAACAGATGCATCAAAGTATGGCTTATACACTTGACATTGTCATAGCAGAAATTATGAAAATTCAAGAAGAGGCGCGTAAAAACAAACTTATCGAGCGTCCACGTTGGCCTATGATCATTCTTAAAACTCCTAAAGGGTGGACAGGACCGCAAGAGGTCGATGGTAAAAAAACTGAAGGATTCTGGCGCTCCCACCAAGTTCCTTTATCCAATATGGCTGTTAAACCTGCCCATGTACAGCAATTAGAGAAATGGATGAAAAGCTATCGTCCTGAAGAGCTTTTTGATGAAAATGGAAGATTCCTCGCTGAGCTTGCGGCTTTAGCTCCTCAAGGAAAACGTCGTATGGGAGATAATCCTCATGCTAATGGAGGCTTACTCCGCAAAGAATTAAAAATGCCTGATTTCCGCGAGTATGCCCTTAAAATTGAAAAATCTGGTCAGGTTGAAGCTGAGTCCACCCGTATCATGGGAAAATTCTTACGCGATGTCATGAAAAGCAACCTACATAACTTCCGCGTGATGGGTCCTGATGAAACGGCTTCCAACCGCTTAGATGCCATCTATGAGGTCTCAAAAAAAAGTTGGATGGCTGATTATCTGCCCGAAGATAAAGACGGTAGTGAGTTATCTGCCGAGGGACGTGTGATGGAAATATTAAGCGAGCATACATGCATGGGCTGGCTAGAGGGCTATGTTTTAACAGGAAGGCACGGTTTCTTTTCTACTTACGAGGCTTTCGCTCATATTATAGATTCTATGTTCAATCAACATGCTAAATGGCTACATACCACCACCTCTTCTATCCACTGGCGTGCCCCTATTTCATCGATTAACATTTTGCTAAGCTCCCACGTTTGGCGACAAGATCACAATGGTTTTTCCCATCAAGACCCAGGTTTTATTGATCATGTGATGAACAAAAAAGCTGAAGTCGTACGTGTGTACCTTCCACCTGATGCTAATACCTTATTATCTGTTACCAATCACTGTTTACGTAGTAGAAACTATGTGAATGTAATCGTTGCAGGCAAGCAACCAGCATTGCAATACTTAGACATGGAATCTGCTATTAAACATTGCACAGCAGGCATAGGAATTTGGGAATGGGCCAGTAATGACCGCGGACATGTTCCTGATGTAGTGATGGCTTGTGCGGGTGATGTGCCCACCTTAGAGACTCTAGCGGCTGTAGATATTCTTCGCCAGCAAATCCCTGAGCTAAAAGTTCGGGTAATTAATATTGTCAATTTGATGAAGCTCCAAACTCCCACTGAACATCCGCATGGATTATCTGATAAAGATTTTGATGAATTATTTACCACAGATAAACCGGTCATTTTTGCCTATCATGGTTACCCTTGGCTCATTCATCGACTTACCTACCGCAGAACTAATCATGAGAATATTCATGTGCGTGGCTATAAAGAAGAAGGTACAACTACCACCCCTTTCGATATGTGCGTGCGCAATCAAATCGACCGCTTTAACCTTGTAGGAGACGTGATCGATCGAGTACCCAAGTTAGGCTATCTAGCAGCATATATTAAGCAAGATATCCATAATAAGCTTATCGAGCATGAAGAATATATCACTAAATATGGAGACGACATGCCGCTTGTTCGTCAATGGAAATGGCCATATTGATATAAATACAATGCCAGAAGATGGCAGGCACTTTAAAAAGGCATATTGTTACCTGAAAAAGAGTACACTGCTTATTACCTTACTTATGATTTAAGTACATACTTTAAGCATACATTTTTAAGTGCATAAATAGGCAAAAAAGCCGCTTGAACGAATAAGGCAAATAGCATTCATTCGTTCCCTTTGTCTTTAAAAGTGCTTTTTATTTAACCCTATCTATTAATTTTTTTAGGTTGTTAATAAATTGGGAGGTTTTCTTTAAATACATGGCTCTATTTTCTAAACCTATTCTCCTTAATTCTTCGATACGCAACTCTTTTAGATTGTTAATAACCACCTCAAGCTGTATCGGATCCACATAGTAGTTTGTTCCTAATAATTGTGGGCTGCAATCCTTGAAGGGAACAAGGCAACGTGGATCCTTGATAAATTCATTCATGGGAGGAGCATCTACGGTGACGACTACCGCCCTAGTTGATAAGGCTTCCATAATATAATGCCCGAATCCTTCCGTTTCACTGAGACATAAATGAATTCCACAGCTATTTTGTAAATCTCTTAGTATAGGCTCTTCGACCCGGTGAGTAATCCAGTGCAAGTTAGCTTGACGCGGTCTAACAGCGCAAAAATGTTTAAGGATAATTAATAAAGGAAAAGAAGTATTACGTAACCAGCTATCCACTATCGGCTGCGTTCCTTTCTGCTCGCTTCCTCCTGCTAAATGAAAAAACAAAGAAAAGTCTTTTTTTATATGGGAGAGATAACAATCATGGCTTGTAAAGCCTAAGAAAAAACATGGGAGTTTTAAGTTTTCAAAAATTCTTTGTGTTTCTTGAGTACGACACAGAACAAGATCTATTAGGTCTAAAAGTTCTAAATCTTGCGTATACCATTCCGCATTAGGAATAAACCAATTGAGGGAAGCATAAGGAAGCCATAAAGGATTGATAGACTGAAAAAATATATTAATATCTACTTCAGAGGTATGGGGCTCATCATATATATTTCCTAAGTAAACTTGATGTCCCAGCTCTTTAAGAGCGCTGCTAAGGATTTTTTGGTCTGCTTCCAATCCCTTTCCATTCAACTCGCTCAATATATTAAACTTAAGTTCGACAGTTTGAACTGAAGAAAGCGTTAATAGCCAAAAGCTTATTAAAAACCCTAGCTCTACCATTATTTGATACATATCCTTTAACCTAAGAAAAGTCTCTTTAAAAAAAGAAAATAGGAAAATTAAGACTGAAGAGGTAGCGATCCTTTTTTCCTTTTTACAAACTTATATCCTATATGAATAATATCGAAATTAAGGAAAAGAGATTTTTTATCTTACAAACGCGCCCCTTTCTTACCCTAGCTAATTTAGGCAACCAAGCTTTATATAAAGCTTTTCTATACCTGTTTTTTAATTTCTTTCTTTTTTATCGTGCCCTTTGACTTTAAAAAGCAGGATTGAGAGAGATTTACAGAAAGGCTAGCAAGATACCTAAGCAATCTATATAGCTATACTCTTCTAAAGAAAGCTATTATAAATAGCTTTTATATCTATCCTCTTCATTCCTTTAGAAAGGACTGCTTTGAGTGGAAATCTTCCAGCGCTCATCCTGGATGAGATCATAAAGATCTCGGCCAGTGAAAGCTGTCACCCCTACATCGCGTAGCCACGCAGAAAGCCCATAGCGCCAGTAATCACGAGCATAGCAGGTATAGAAGATATCCAAAGGCATAGAAAAAGCTACTCCTTTATCGTGATAAATAGAACCATTAATGACATCATGGCCATTAGTATGGGTGTACCAAATAGTGATAGTAAGCCCACTCTTAAATTTGCGGGACACCTCCCCGCGGATGCCCCAGTCGTTGGCAAGAAATTTTCCTGCTTTTAATTTAAGGTTTACATTCGCCCACTCCCAATTATAGTAAAGATTCAGAAAATATTGGGAGCCAATAAATTTTTTATGAGTGAGCGTGTAAGAATGAGGGGTAGAGAATTTTAATTGGCGAATTTTATTCGTAAACCAAACACCATTTAATGCACGCTTTCCCACTAAAGCACCTTCTATACCTACCGCCAAGGGCTTATTAAGTGGACAATATAAAAATTCTGTCGCTAAACCGCCATATTCCTCTTCAAAGAGTCCCAAGGCTACTCGGCTATACCACCCTTTACCCATATTCCAATTTTTTTGAAGATATGCCTCATCAACAGTTAATCCTTTTTGTTGGAAATAGCGAATCATGTCTGTACGCACATGGATAAGATGCGAAGGATTCAACCGATCAACGGGAGAAATATGATGAAGATTAGAAAAAATATTCCACCCAAGTAATACACTATAATAAACATCTCCTGCCAAGAAGCCATTAAAACCAGCGTTTAACCCTAGCGAGTACTTCATTTTGCCACGAGAACTACCAAAAAAAGAATGGGTCTTAGGAAGCAGTTCAAAATTAAAGCCAGAACGAGTATTTTTGAACAGCTGTAAATCTTCCCTTGTCGGTGAGAAGGAAAGCTCTGTTTTATGGGTTAATAAATCTAATTCTTGCGCGCCTCTTTTCCCCTCGCCAAATTGCCTGACCCACTTCATATGATAGTGATATTCTTGCACAGGAAAACCTAAGTCCGATTCCACGACTATGTTAACTTTTTCTATATCATTGGGGATCAGCCCAGCTAGAAGATAAGACAGCTGCTCTTGCACATCATATTCCGAACGAAAAAGACGATTGATTAAATGAATCCGCAAAGCTGTTGGGCGACAGACAGAGGTGTTTTGATTAGCAAGCCTAATTTGTAGGATTTCAAAACCTTGCTCTCGAAAAGCATTGATAAGTTCTTGAGCAAGAATAAAAGGAGGCCTTAACTCTCCTATAGGTTCACGGTTAACGGGGGCCTTATAAGGTAGAGGAGTCCCAACTTTAGGAAGAAAACCTTTAGTCGTGCCGAAATTGTAAAAAGTTGACAAGGAAAAAGCTAAAGTGTGCCCTTTGATATAGCTAACAGCCAAATCGTACTGGCCTGCTAATCGATATTTAAGGCCAAAATTTATAGGGCTTTTTTTTACCCTTCCTCTTGGATGCTTTTCTATTTCTGGATCTTTATACGGGGTAGCGTCATACTCTGCAACCAAAGCAAGATTTTTAAGGTAACTTTGCTGACTTTGCCGAAAAGGCATCCACAAGATCCCTCCAAACCATTTTTTTAAGCGCTTAGTGCCATATCCTAAGCTTACTTCCAAGTTCTGGTTAAGTAACACTTGGGTAAAGACTATATAATTAGCTATAAAATTTTTAGTCCCCATGAAGTCTTGCAAGCCTACAGCTACACCAGGCAGCTTATAGCCACTCTCTTCAGGAAGTAGGAGAGCAAATTTTAAATTGGCCCCTTTATCGGATAAATCTCCAAAACCAAGCGGCGTTAAAATTGGGTCGGCCACTCCCTTAAAGATCCTATAGCTTCCTGAGACTTCAAGTCTGCTAAATAGTTGAGCTCTTAAGCTAAAGTTTTTATAAGGATGGACATGGGAATATCCTACACCTATCTCACCTGGCTCTCCCATACGTGCTGAGGGCATATTAAAATAACCGCCCTGCTGATAAAAATCATAAGTTACAGGCATCTTTTCAGAAAGCTTACGGTTAACATATTCAATAACGATAAGATCGTTAAAAAGCCTCTCCGCTTGATCTTCAGCGCCCATGCAAATAGAAAATTTTCCTACAAATGGGAGAACACATGCCGAAAAAAATACTAATTTGTAGAAAAAAGATGCTTTTGTCATGAGCCAAGTTAAGCTTTTATAATGAAAAAAAAGAATAATTCTTCATCACAGAAATTGCAAGAGGGAAAGCTGATCACTTTTTTCTCTAGCGCTGTTGCATAAATGGAAAAAAGCATCTGCAGTAAGTTGGCTCTTTAACGCTTGAAAGCTATAAAGTTTAGTCTGCTAGCTCACAAAACTTAAGGCAGATAATGTGCAAAAAAGCTCACCTACCACCTATGCAGTTAGCCCAAGTATAATGCAGCTTTGGTTAAGAGGGAGCATAACTTAATAATCCTAGAGATAGAGTTATTAAAAGAGGGGGGAAATGAAAGCACAGCGAAGATAAGGCCTATCTTAATAACGCTATCCTATGCACGTTGATGGATAATGCTACTAGCATTTACTTCTTCCAAGCTCAACAAGAATTTTTATTGTTATTGATTGCTTTGCTACCGTGGTGGCTGCCCATTCCTTGTTATACCCCTCTCTACAGGCGGGCTAAACTACTTGAGCAAAAACTTGGAGAAGTTAAGTCGTAAGCGTACAAAAGAGATAACCTTCGATTCGCCTAGAGTAAAGGTTTAGGGCGAAGGGGAATGGAAAGCGTACGAGCATGCCAAAACTAAGCGTAGGACATGGAGAAAGATTCACTTAAGCCTGTGCCCAGATACACATAAAATTATTTTTAAGTAAACTGATAAAAAAAGCAGTAAAGTCGATGAACTAATACCCAATATAAATGTATCACAAACTACCAAAAGGTATAAAAACACTTACATAGATGGACGTTATAATAAATAAGCTTCCTACCGATCATTGTACATTCAGGCCATAGATGCTGGAGAGTCCTTCTTAGAAGAGGAAGAAGACTACAAAAAAGAGGCAAATCATCCTTTAAGAGACGAGATTATTAAGCGTATTATAAAAAAGCATCAAATTATTTAAATTTTAAACAAAAATACATTGACTTAAAAAATAAAAAACAAAAATAATAATCAGTTTAATTAAAAAACAACAACAGGTTCTTAACTCCACATGCTGGCAACCATACAAATAGGCTTATTATTTTCCCTTACTAAATTTACTGTTATCTCCATAAGACAGCTGCCCGATGAGCTGCTATTGCCCATCTTTTCTGTAAGCACTCGATCTCCTTAGTAAAGTGGAGTTTGCAACCGCTAATAGTTTATACACAACGTTCTTTAAACATGATAATCAAGGAGAAAAGATGGTAAATACATTGACAAATGCTGATAGCCATAAAAATGGGATAACTATTTCCCCCAATGATTCTACTATTACATCTATAAAACAACTGCCAAATGAGCTGCTACTGCATATTTTTTCTTTTCTGCAAGCTTTCGACCTCTTAGAAGTTGAACTAACATGCCATCAATGGAAAAATTTGGCCCACGACGAGACTTTATGGAAGGATCTTTGTCGAAAGCATTTTGAAAAATGCTGGGTTGATGAGAAGCCTTACAAAGAGAGCTATTTTGTAGCCCATCGAACAAAGCGTGAACACGAAAAATTAATGGCATTCTTAGGATCTTTAAAAAAGGTGGAGCGAAATTTTGAGTTAGCAAAATATATAGGTCTGCCGTGAGACCTGTAAAACATATGATCAGAATAATAAATTCTTAATCTTATTTTTGAAAGCAAGCCAACCTACAAACAAGAGTAAAGCGGAGTTTGCAACCGCTAATAGTTTATAAAAAACGTTCTTTAAATATGATAATCAAGGAGAGAAAATGGTAAATACATTGACAAATGCTGATAACCATAAAAATGGGACGACTATTTCCCCCAATGATTCTGCTGTTACATCTATAAAACAGCTGCCCGATGAGCTGCTAGTGCATATTTTTTCTTTTTTGCAAGCTTTCGACCTCTTAGAAGTTGAACTGACATGCCATCAATGGAAAAATTTGGCCCACGACGAGACTTTATGGAAAAATTTATATCAAAAGAATTATGAAACAGATTTGCCCGATGAGGGACCCTACAAAGAAAGCTATTTTGCAGCCCATCGAGTAGAGCAAAGAAATAAAAAAATTGATGAAATTTTTCGGTCCTTAAAACATGTGGAGCGAAATTTTGAGTTAGCAAAATACATAGGTCTGCCATGAAATCTGTAAAATGCATGAGGAGAATAATAAATTCTTAATCTTACCTTCAAAGCAAATCACGCTGCAAAGGCAGTGAAGCAAAGTTTGTCGTTGGTAATAATTTAGTAAGCGGTCACGAGGGTTAGCATTGCTTAATGCTTTTGATGCTAAGGCAATAACGTAAAGCAATAAGTGCGGTAAATAGAAAAAACAGCTATTTGCAAGCATTTTTGAATTTACAGATGCCCGCAGGCTCACATCTAAAGCTAGGTATACCCCTTGGCCGCTTACATATTTTATACAAAACGTTCTTTAAATATGATAATCAAGGAGATAAGATGGTAAATACATTGACAAATGCTAATAGTCATAAAAATGGGATAACTATTTCCCCCAATGATTCTACCGTTACATCTATAAAACAGCTGCCCGATGAGCTGCTATTGCATATTTTTTCTTTTTTAAAAGCTTTCGACCTCTTAGAAGTTGAACTAACATGCCATCGATGGAAAAATTTGGCCGAGGACAAAACCTTATGGAAAAACCTATATCAAAAGCATCTTAAAATATATTGGCGTGAGGGGAAATCTAACAAAAAAAGTTATTTTATCACTCTTCACGGAAAGCGTGAATATGAAAAAACCATGGCATTCTTAGGGTCCTTAAAACACGTGGAGAGAAACTTTGAGCTAGGAAGATATATGGGTATAGGTCTGCCATGAAACCTATAAAATACATAATGGAAATAATAAATTCTTAATCTTATTTTTGAAAGCAAGCCAACCTACAAACAAGAGTAAAGTGGAGTTTGCAACCGCTAATAGTTTATACAAAACGTTCTTTAAACATGATAATCAAGGAGAAAAGATGGTAAATACATTGACAAATGCTGATAGCCATAAAAATGGGATAACTATTTCCCCCAATGATTCTACTATTACATCTATAAAACAACTGCCAAATGAGCTGCTACTGCATATTTTTTCTTTTCTGCAAGCTTTCGACCTCTTAGAAGTTGAACTAACATGCCATCAATGGAAAAATTTGGCCCACGACGAGACTTTATGGAAGGATCTTTGTCGAAAGCATTTTGAAAAATGCTGGGTTGATGAGAAGCCTTACAAAGAGAGCTATTTTGTAGCCCATCGAACAAAGCGTGAACACGAAAAATTAATGGCATTCTTAGGGTCCATAAAACATGTGCATAACCTTGAATTAGCAAAATTTATAGGTCTGCCATGAAACCTGTAAAATACATGAAGAGAATAATATATTCTTAATCTTACCTTTAAAAGCAAATTACGCTGCAAAGGCAGTGAAACAGAGTTTGCCGTTGGTAATAATTTAGTAAGCGGTCATGAGGGTTAACATTGCTTAAGCTTTTGATGCTAAGGTACAAATGTAAATTAATAAGAGCAGTAAAGAGAAAAAACAGCTATTTGCAAGCACTTTTGGCTTTATAGATGCCCGATGATCTGCTATTGCATATTTTTTCTTTTTTGCAAGTTTTCGACCTCTTAGAAGTTGAACTGACATGCCATCAATGGAAAATTTAGCCAAAAACAAGGCCTTATGGAAAAACCTATATTAAAAACATTTTGAGATATATTAACCCGATAAGGGACCTTAAGAAAAAAGCTATTTTGCAACCCGCCGATTAAGTCGCCGTATCTTGAATAGTTGAGAGAAAGCATTCTATGATAAAAACTTTTGGAAAAGGCACAAAATAGTTTATACTTCATCTTCCATTCTACTATCTCCATATTTTGCAGCACTCAAGCTTTCCTTTTTCAAAAAAATTATCTAGATAGAGTTTAAACAAGTAAGACAAAAATCTTATCAAAAGTTTACTTTAGTCCCTTCTTTTCCTCTCTTAAAGAGCTTGGCTTTATTTCAATTCGAGCAATCTGTTTATAGTAACAGTTAAAAGTTTAGCCAACATGATGTCATCTTCCATAGCGATATATTTTTTCCTTTCTATCTCTCCCCATATTGCATCAAAACTTCCTTTAAATTGTAAAGCTAAATATTCTCTGTTACCTACTGCTTGTATCTGCTCAATATTTATGTTAAGTGCTTGATAGATGGCATCTTGGCCGCTTTCTGCTGAAGCTTTGCTAGCTTGTATCTCTTCTTTCTGAGATTCTTCAGACTCTGCAGCAGCTACCGAAGAACTAGAGGCATGAGAAATAATCTCTGTGAGGGAGAGATCTTCTGTTTTATTGCTCGCTTGCGATTCCCCCTTATCAGCATCGGATGGTACAGAATCATTCAGCCATTCAGGAGGGACAGGTTGAGTCTGAATGTGCTCTTCTGTTTCAGTAAAAGTATTTAATGAAGGTGCATCCAGGATTATATAGGGAGTTTCTGGTTGTGATAAGCTTTCCCTCACCATTTGAATGCCCTCTTTGATAAAAACCTTTTCTGTTTCGGAAAAAGCATCACTGCCAAAAAGATGAGCCTTGCCTGCAATAACTATAATTTTGTCAGCAGAGCTTAAACTTTGCTGAATATTTTCTACCATTCCCCTATTACGCTCAAGAATCGGTTGTATTGTTATTTCTCTTATCATACTATAAAACGTATCTAAATAAATCTTTAAAGATGTTAAAAAGCTTAAGGAGGCTTCCTTTTGATTGATATGAGATTGAAGTTCTTGTAGATGAATCTTTAAGTCATCTAAATTGCTTTCTACACTTGAACGTAATGATGGATGGTTATTATCTTCTATCCATTCAGGTATCTGCGCAGATGTTAGATTCTTCAAAATATTTCCAATTTCTCTCCTGTTGCTTGTAGAAGAATCAGATAAATAGGCAATAAAGGCATGGCACAACTTTATATGAAGACGACTAACAACTTTATTATAGAAAGACTCTATTACTGCTTTTGAGGCATCTGTATCCCACGATGAGATGTAGATATGCTCCCGATAAGCACTAGGTAATGAGGCTATGTACTCTGCTCTTATGTTTATATCTCCTTCTACTAAAAGCTTAATCTTACCGTTATTTTCACTTAAATATTGAGAAGCTACCGCATTTACAAGCTTGCCTATCTGTTCCGTTGCTTGCCCATGAATTTCGCCAATCATGATGACTTTAGCCTCCATAACTTGAGCCGGGAGAGAATCTGAGGCCTGGCTTTCCTCCGAAAGATTACTTGCTACCGCAGTAAAATTGAGTAGGTGATTGGTTAAATGGTTTCTTGCATTGAAAGAAAGATCTGGTTCCATAATGTTATTCTCCTTGAATGATTATGAATTTAAAGCAGTACCTTTCTTGCAATTCCTGTGCCAAGATGGGAAAACCAACTTGTTTGTTACAAGCAAGAGAAAAAGATAGGGAAGGACGTAAAGATGCTGAGGGATAAATTGCTGAAATGTTAGCAAATTAAAATTAAGCCACCCTCTTAGCTCTAGTCTTAAGGTTGTTACATTTAGAAAAAGCGATACGTTTATAAACAACTCTTAATTAGACTGATAAAAATCTTTAAGTGAACATAGGCAATCAATGAAATAGGAAAAGAAAAATCTTTTTTTCTAGCCTATTTTTTCTTAGTGATTTTTTTAGACCGTCGAATGATAAAAATACGGAAATTAAATTTAAGGAATGTTTTTTATGTTTTTGAAAGTCAGCAACTTAATATTTAAGTAGGGAATGCATGATCTAGTATTAAAGAAAAATAATTTTGGAGTTAAAAATTATAAGAAAAGAAGCAAAAACTTGTGCCATTAGAAAGCCCGTTTGACCTATTACCTCATCCCCCCTCCAACTCTTTAAAAACAGATCTAGATACTTAAGAATTAAGCTATAGAGGAAGAAATTAGATCATGAAGGTACCCGGCAATCCAGCCCCTAACAACTTTATAATAATTTTTTAAAGAGAGCGTTTGCCTTATATTCCCATTGCTTTTTTGCTGGCAAATGGCACTATTGATTTAAGTTGAAGATAAACGAAAGAACGCTACCACCCTCCCTGATCTGTCAATTAAAACAATAAGAAGGTAATAGCTTAATAAGATAAAGCAAAAAGGTTGAGAAGCATGAAGAGCATATTTGTGTAGACACTTTAAAGGTATCTATAAACACACCATTTGAGAGCTGGCACTAAAAAAGGATGCCGAAAGTTTAATAACAGGGCTAGAAAAATGCTTAAGCCTATTTTCGGTCCTTACAAAGATCTGCGAGGGTATAAATTTGGAGCTTGTAGACAGTTTTACGTTAAGTTAAAACCTCGCTTGCATAGCGTTTTAAGCCTTGCTCTATAATTTCTCCCATTTCTATTTTAGAAGGGTCTACAAAGGAGGGTAAAGCAAAATCCTCTCCACAGACCTCTAACAACCCTAAAGATTCTGCTAATTCATAATCTTCTGCCATGACTGCTTTCACTAATAGCATAGTGGGTATAGCTAAAGGTTGAACTTGGTCATAAAGGGTAGCATCAATGAAGGCGCGCTGCTCGCCGTGCTGATTGGTTGTAAAGTTATAGTCTTTCTTAAATCTAGCTAAATGCCCGGAAAGATAGCCTTTGCTAAAAGAATATTTATTTATCCCTAATCTAAAAAAATGAAGAAACTCTCGCGAGTTATTTTCAGGAAATACACAGCAGGTATAATCTTCGCTGCCTAAAAAATCGGTTTCTTCTACCTTGCGTCCTGTTAAAGGATCTCCTGAAATCAAACGCTGGCAACCTGGTTGTAGGCGTCCGGCTAACAAAGAAGCGATGGGATAGCCTGTTTGCACTTTAAAGTATCCTGTGCGGCCAGGTAGAATACCGGGCCCCGCTATACTGATGACACGTTCGATATAATAATGGCCATGGGCTAAAAAATATCCTAAGGCTACCACCTGCTGGGCATTAACTACCCATACAATATCATCAGCTCTCTTGATAGGATCTAAAGCTTGGATATGCACCGACACATTGCCAATAGGGTGAGGTCCTTCAGCCGTATGTTGCTGAACATTGTGTGCTTCTATAAAAGCTTTATATGTAGAGCCTGCGCGATAAATTAAATGGACTGTACCTGTAGTTAACTTTGCAAGGGCATTTAGGCCTAGCTGAAATTCATTTTCATAGCCTTGCACTTGCATTTCTGCCGGCGGATTATAAGGAGCTGATTCAATCGCTTTGACAAAAATAGAGCGCGGAGCCTTATGAGGATCGGCTAAATTATTAAAAGGCCTAACACGAATATTAGAAAAAAAACCTTTCTCTTTCATTAACTCTATAAGATTTTCTCTAGACATTCCTTCAAGAGGTTTAGCAGGACACTCGGCAAAAGGCTCGTCTTCACTTACATTAATTATAATCTCTTGTAAGCTCCTTTTATACCCCCGTCTCATCTCTTTAATAACTCCTGAAGCAGGGGCAACAAACATTCTCCCCGGGCATCCCTTATCTTCTACAAGAGGCTGCCCTATTTTGACAGCTTCGTCTTGTTTAATAAGAAGCCTAAATTTCATGTCGGCAAAAGGTTTTAAATCAAGAGAAACTGTAGAGGGAGCATCCAAAGAAATTACTTGGCTTGCGGAGGATAAAGAATGCGCATGCTCGTTAGGTTTCCCACTTAGAGGGATATCTAAGCCTTTTGTGATTTTTATATGTGCCATGAATGGATGCCTCAAATAAATATAGCAATTTAATGGAAAATTACTGAAAAGAATAGTTTTTAGCAAGCATTCAAGGAAGCTTAAAAGAATTTTTAAGGGTTAAACAAAACTTTATCTCTTGTCACACTCACCTTATTGATCCTTTATTCGACCTTTACTTTTGATTTGAAAGCAAAAGCTTACATGCAGATCCTTACTCTCTTTAATAAACTTTCAACGAACTTTAGCCAGTGCGGAAAAGGAAAAAACCTAAAAAACTCATAATAATTTATCCTTCTTAAAATTAAATCATGAGTTATAGGTTTAGTAAGTAAGGTGCATGCTAAAAAATTTAAGCGTTGCTAGGGCTAAAAAGATATTTTACAATGACCGCTAATATAGCCCCTACAAAAATTCCTGGAGCAGAAATAAACAGCGCTATAGCTACCACTCCTAGCACAATTCCCCTCACAATTCCTTGCTCATCAATAAACTCATTAAAGTGGCTAAAAAAATCTTGAATTTCTAGGGAGTAATAAAGCCCTGAAATGATCCCTATTAGCATTCCTCCTGTAAATTGTTCAAAGAACAAAAGAATAATGCCTAAAATCATAATAATATAAGCAATGGAATCTTTCGTGTTAGTCTTAGCATAATCGATCAAACCATGTATTTTCTTCTCTCCCTTATTAAGATGCTCTGCCTCTACTTCACGGATACTCTCTTGAGATGAATCTTTGTTTTCTTCGCCAACATTCATTTTAGCCCCCTTATTCGGTAGTATTATTACTTGCTTGTCACTATAAACTAGATTACAAGAGATATTCAATAAAATAGTTGATAAAAGAAGGTAAATTAACTTTTACAAGAGCCACGCTTCAAGTCAAATCTTCTTAAGCTTTTAAATGTAAACAGGCTAAAATCTATCTATCAATTTTCCTTTCTCTATTCCTCTACTAAGAAATTCTTAAACTATGTAAAGATATATTTAAGGTTTTTCATTAAAATTTTCTACCGATCTTTCTTTCTCTCATATAACCTACTAAAATTCATAAATCTAATAAAATTCCTCCATCAAAATGAGGGGGATCCGTTATAATTCTTTCTTGGTAACTACAAAGTGTTATATGGAAAAAAGATGGCTTTTTGGCGTTAATGTAGTAATGGCTTTTACAGTTATAGCACTGTTGGCTAGTGCTTTAGCCTATCAATGGGCTCGTCCTCTTGAAATTCCAGTCAACACGCTTACTGATATAAAAAGAAATTTACCAAGGAACAGCTACAGCCGACCTCAAGAGGCTTACGATGCAATCAAGCAGCCCATTTTTCAGCTAAAACACTCCCCTATCACCATGCAGTTGCCAGATTTACGTAAGCATCTAATTTACTACGGCACAAATGATCGACCCGATGCAAGAGAAACTCTCCCCTTGCTTCATTTTGCTTTTAATGGAAACCCTTCCGTTTCCTCAATTTCCCCGGGAGAAAAAATATATATTTCTTATAATCGCCAGGCAAATCCTTCGCAATATATGTTCAACCCCGCCAATCTGCCGACTCCTCTTTGGCTCCAAGCTACAGCAAATGATCAAGGGGCTAGCATAAAAGTCAATATGATAGATGATAAAGGTCAGATTATTCAGGAACCTTGCTCTTACACTGAGTTTACTTTGCCTAAGAAAGAATATGTGCGTGTGCATGTTCCCTGGGAAATAGGGAAATGGCGCGTTGACGGCAGCTTATTAGCCCGCCAAAAAGCACGATGGTATGGTATTGATCGTTTTTTAGAAGATCATGGAGGCAGCGAGCATAGCCTAAACATGGGTAAGCAAAGGCTTGATTTTGGCGAAGGTGAAGGGGTTTATTCACTGTTTGTTGGCTTAGGGGATGCATTGATATGGAAAGAGGATCAATGGAAACTTGTCAATCCAGGGATGGATTCTTTAGGTTACCCGTTATTAGTTATCAAAAAAATTGATGATCGTTTAATGCAGCTAGAGCTTTGGGATATAGAGGGGCGTTCCAAAATAGCTCTTAATCTTCTAAAATCCTCTGAACCTTGGATGCCTCAGAATGCCTTACAAAACTTTAAATTTTTAGGATCCCATACTCATTCTCAATTTGTTTTTGAAATTAGTAAAAAAAGAATCTTATTAAAGCCTAAAGACTGGTTAATCTTAACCAGTAGCGGATGGAAAAAAATAAGTAAGCCTCAAGAGGTTGATGACTATGTATCCCGCAAATTGGTGGGCATATTATTTATATTTGGGGGTATCGAACGTAAAAATGAGCAACAATTATTAGTAGGAACTCTTTATAATTCGTCGCGCTCGGAAGCTAAGCCCTTGGAGCTTCCTATTAATTCTGCATTTTTAGGTAGGAGAAAAGCAGAAGAAAAGGAAAAAGACTTACCATCCCATAACTCTTTGCCGTCAGGCTCTTCCCCTGTGGATCTAAATTCTCCCCCACCTCTCCCTATAATATCTAAAAGATTTGAAACTGAAAAAACTCTGGAACCCTTGAATAGCTATGAAAACAACTAACAATTTCTTTTGCTTTTTCTTATTAAGCATTTTTATTTTCTTAACAAGGGTATTATCACCTTTATGGGGGCAAACAATTGCTGAGAAAAAAGCTAGTTTTACGCAAAACAGTAATGATCTCCATCCAGAGATGCAAGAATATTTAAGGGATATCAATCATGAGCTGAAAGAGCAACAAAGCCAGCTGCGCAATTTATATGCCGAAGTGGAAAAGCTCTATAACATAAATGCTCCTGAAGAGGCTTACCACAAGCTTTTAACTCAGATTAACACCTTACGTCAAAGCATTCAAGATACCCAAAAAGGATGGCAGCAACTGTCGGCTGAAATGGCATCTACAGAAGGTTACTCTTTATGGCATCAACCTGACACTAATATTGGACAACTTGTTATCGACTATGGTTCTCAAAATTATGTTTATTTGCTTTCCCCTGAGATTGCAATGGTAAAATTAAGTGTGGATTCTAATCTCCCTATTCCCCGGGCCTCGTGGGATGAAATGTTGGAATTAATTCTTGTACAAAACGGCATAGGTTTTAAACAGCTGAATGCTTACCTGCGCCAACTCTATTTTCTTAAGCAGGATAAATCGAATTTAAAGATGCTCACTAATAAGCGAGAAGATTTAGACCTTCTACCTGCAGAAGCGCGTGTTCTTTTTATGCTTTCCCCTGAAGTTGCCGAAATCAAACGTGTTTGGCATTTTTTAGATAAATTTATCAACCCTACCACTACCGTTCTACAGCTGATTGGTCAAGATATTTTAGTGGTAGCGCCTAAGATAGATCTTCAAGAACTGCTCAAGCTCTATGACTTTATCTCTGCCAACCGGGGAGATAAAGAATACAAGCTCATTCCTTTAAAACGTATTGCGGCTGAAGAGATGAGCAAAGTACTCTCCGCTGTTTTCGATCAACTCTCGGGAACCTCTCCTTCCTTGGGAAAAATTTCTGAAAGAAATGAAAAAATATCAGCTCATTTAGATCTTTCACAGGTAGCCAACAACTTTTCCTCAGAATATAACAGCTCGACGGTAGAAGCTAACAGCCTGCGTATTATTCCTCTTAGCAACTCGGCTCCTGCCCTTTTTCTTTATGGAACAAATGAAGAGATTAAAAGAGCGGAAAAAATTATTTGCGAAGTAGAAAGCCATATGGGAGGAGTTAGCGAAAAAGTCATCCATTGGTACACTACACGCCATTCTGACCCTCTTAAATTGGCCGATATGCTTCTCAAAGTCTATGCTTTGATGGTTCAGCAACGTCCCGGCATGCGCAGTGATAATCAAGCTTTCTCTGAATCATCTTCTCCTGAGCTTGCTGCTTCCTCGAATGGAAAAAAAGAATTAAATAGCGGCTCTCCTTTCAATGCTTTTGAGGGAGGCTACTATTTAAATGACCGTTACATCGTTAATCCGGATCCTTACGAGGAAAGCAACCGTGCTATCGATCCCAATGAGGGCCGTACCAACTTTATAGTGGATCCAAAAACAGGAGCCATTGTCATGGTAGTAGAAGCCGAGCTTCTTCCCAAGCTTAAGGAATTGATTAGAAAATTAGACATTCCTAAAAAAATGGTACAGATCGAAATTCTTCTTTTTGAAAAAAGGATTAGCAATCAGGATAATATTGGCTTAAATTTATTAAAGATTGGCTCGGATGCTTTAAATGCTCATGCAACTGGCTTAGACTATAACGTCAACTTTTTCCAACCTCTCGTTAATAAAGTCTTGCCTGATAATAGAGGCATTACCACCTTTTTTATGAACCGGAAAAAATCAAGTAGGATTCCTGCCTATGATGCAGTGTATCAATTTTTAATTTCCCAAGAAGATATATCCATCAACGCCAGCCCTTCAGTATTGACTTTAAATCAAACGCAAGCCCATATCGCCATCGAAGATGAGATTACTGTTAATACAGGAGTTATCATTACTCCTGTCACTAACACCACTGCCCTTAACAATACCTTCGCTCGTGCACGTTACGGGATTAGAATTGACATCACTCCTATCATCCATACGAGCCACGAAGGATTAGGGGGAGAGCCTAATAGCAATTTTGACGATCATGAAGAGGAAGGCGATTCTATTACTCTTCAAACAGATCTGGTCTTTGAAACAATTAATGGTGGCCTTAATCCCTCGCAGCCTGATGTAACTAGGCGAGTGATTAACAATGAAGTTCGCATCCTTGATGGCCAAACGGTTATTTTAGGGGGATTAAGAAGAAAAATTACCGATGATGCTAAAGACTCTATTCCTTTTTTAGGAGAAATTCCTGGTCTAGGCAAGCTTTTTAGCTCGACTGCAATGACGGATAATAGTGTGGAGATGTTTATCTGTATTACTCCCAAAATTGTTGCCGACCCCAAAGAAGACCTTGAGCTTTATCGCTATCGCGAGCTCACACGCCGTCCAGGAGATATTCCTTCTTTCTTGTATGCCCTTGAAGAAGCAAAAAATGCTGAAAAAGATCGCTTATTACGGGGCACGGTACAGCTTCTCTTTGGAAGAGAACAAGAGCGCTGCGAGCCTTTACCTTTGGGAGAATATGACGGAAGATAAATATATAACCTCAGGCCAACTGCATTCAAAAAAAGAAGCGCCCAAGCAAAATGATGACCATAATCACCATCTTGCTCTTCAATTTGGCATGGTTATTTATAATGATCTTTCCTCCTTTCGTATCCCTAAAGAACTAATTAAAAAAATCCCTTACACTTTTGCTAAGAAAAATTTTATCCTTCCTCTTCAAGAAGATAAAGAGAGGGTGTTAGTCGTTATAGCAGATCCCTTACACCTTGAAGCTTTAGAAGAACTCCGTTTTATTCTCAACAAGACAATCAAAGCCGCTTATTGCTCTAAAGATGTGATCCTTGCTTCGATCAATGATTGCTATAATTTAGAACATGGCGAAGCTTCAGAGATGCTCGCTCACCTCACGCGCGGTGATGAACGGGTAGAAGCTGAAATTGAAATATATGACCTTCTAGACAATAGCCAGCATCAAGCCCCTATCGTCAAAGTTATCAACTTAATTTTAACAGAAGCTATCCAACAAGGCGCCTCTGATATCCATTTTGAGCCTTCTGAAAATGGTTTACGCGTAAGATATCGCATCGATGGAGTCTTACAAGCGCGCCATAGTCCTGCTCCTGATCAGCAAGCTCAGCTGCTCACACGTATAAAGGTGATGTCTAGACTCGACATTGCTGAGCATAGGCTACCTCAGGATGGACGCCTCAAGCTAAAGATGGGACGCCGCGAGATTGATTTTCGCGTCAGCACAGTTCCTGTATCTGGCGGAGAGCGTATTGTCATGCGTATTCTTGATAAAGGCAATGTCATTTTAGGGCTAGATAAAATTGGCATGCCCCCTAATTGCTATAAGGACTTTAGAAAATTAATCGCCGTTCCTGAAGGCATTATTCTTGTGACGGGGCCTACCGGAAGTGGTAAAACCACAACATTATATAGCGCTATTTGCGAGATGTATAATGATGAAACCAATATCATGACGATTGAAGATCCCGTAGAGTATAATTTGAAAGGGATTGCTCAAATAGGAGTCCATCCAAAAATCAAGTTAGATTTCGCTACAGGCTTACGGCATATCTTAAGGCAAGACCCAGACATCATTATGATTGGCGAAATCCGCGATAAAGAAACCGCAGAGATTGCTATTCAAGCTTCTCTTACCGGCCATCTTGTATTGAGTACCCTTCATACCAATGATGCTCCTTCTGCCATCACCCGTCTTGTCGATATGGGCATCGAGCCCTATTTGCTCTCCTCTTGTATTATTGGCGTACTAGCCCAGCGTCTTGTACGCAAAATATGTCCCCATTGCAAAACTTTTTATACTCCTACAGATCAAGAAATACAAAATATAGGCTTAAAAAAAGAAGATTTATCGGAAGGACATCTTTTCCATGGTACAGGCTGCCAGGCATGTTATGGTTCAGGATACAAAGGACGCCACGGTATTTATGAATTGATGCTTATCAACCATGCCATCAAGCAGCAAATCGTTAAAAGCCCTGACGCGGTAGAACTCCGAAGGGTGGCTTCACATGCAGGCATGATGAGTCTATTAAGTCATGGCAGCCTTCTAACTAAGCAAGGGATTACCACCGTCGCTGAAGTTTTACGGACCACGCGTGGCGTTGAGGAGGGCTAAGACTTTATGCCCCTCTATAGCTATGAAGCTCTTGACCCGTTGGGTAAAAAACGCACCGGATTGATTGAAGCGCAAACTGAAAAAGAAGCTAAGGAAAAACTGCGCAGCCAAGGCACTATGTTAAAAAAACTTGCCTTGCGTACAACCATTTCTAAAAAGCAAAACCTCAAAGGTGATGTTCTTTTAGCTTTTACTTTACAGCTCTCTCAGCTAGTCAGTGCAGGAGTTCCTCTCTATGAAAGCTTATTAGCCTTAGAAGAGCAATACCGTACAGATTCCTGCCATCGCGTAATTTTAAGTCTTTGCGAGCAGATCAAAGCTGGCCAATCGCTTTCACAAAGCATGAGTAACTTTCCTGATAGCTTTGATCAACTTTATTGTTCAATGATCACCGCTGGAGAAGCTGTAGGAGCGTTAGATATAGTCCTGGACAAACTTAGCCAATTATTACAAAAGCAAAATAAGTTAAAGAAGCAAATCATTACCGCGATGGTCTACCCTGCTATCCTTGCTGTATTTTCATTTTTAATCATTCTTATGTTGCTAGGGTTTGTTGTTCCTTCAATTGAGGGTATCTTTGTCGATCGCCAATTAAATGGCTTTACCGAATTTGTACTAGGCATGAGCCGAGGGTTTAGAAGCTACTGGTGGATTGCTCTACCTTCAGCCCTAACGGGGATTATCTATCTTGTTCACTTCTTACGGAGCCTCCAGGGTAGGCTCTGGCTTGAACGTAACATGATCAAAGTTCCCTTGCTTAAAACGCTCATTATTCAAACCTGTGTAGCGCGCTTTTGCCGCACGATGGGAACTTTGCAACAAGGAGGGCTGCCCGTCATCAACTCTTTGCGCATTTCGCGTGAGGTGATGCATAATATTGTGTTAGAAGAAGAGGTAAAAAAGGCAGAAGGAAAGATTATTGAAGGAAGTTCTCTAAGTGCTGAACTCATGCACTCTCGTTACATCCCTAAGCTAGTTCCTCGCATGCTAGCAGTAGGGGAAGAATCAGGCAATGCGACTGCCATGTTTAATAAAGTGGCAGATATATATGAAAATGAGATAGAAAAGTCATTAGACCGGGTAATGGCACTTGCACAACCGGTGATATTAATTGTGATGGGAACTATTATTGGTGTCGTGCTATTAGCTATTTTGCTTCCCTTAACAGACGTAAGTTCATTGACTATGTAATTGCATCCTAAGGAGGTTTCATGAAATTCTATGTGTTAAAAAAAAGATATATTACTCTAATCGAAATTATGATTGTGATGTTTTTGATTGCCTTAATAGCGGGGGTCATTACTTACAACTACCGTGGGAGTTTAGATGAGGGCAAAGCTTTTAAAACGCGAGCAGCAATCGACAAAATTGAAACAATTTTAAATTTGAGTGCCGCTGAAGATCCTGCGTTGTTAGATCACTTAGATTCTGAATGGAAGAAAGTAATCATTGCCTCTCCTTTAGTAAAAAATCCTGACGATCTGATTAAAGATGGCTGGGGGCACGAATTTAGAGTGACTTCTGAAAATAATGCCATCCATGTCTCCTCGGATAAATATAACGAATATAAAAGAAGCCATGCGACCTTATTCAAAAAGTAAGCGAGTCCAAAAGCGTTTTATCACCCTTTTAGAGCTGCTAATGGTAATGGCAATCTTAGCTCTGACCTTGGGAGTAATAGGCTTTAATGTCCATAAAGCTTTACGTGAACAGCGCTTTAAGACCGAAACAGACCTAGTCGTAGATTACTTAAGGCTTGCTCAAAACTTAATGTTGATCATGAATGCTGATGTGCATGTTATTTTCGAAAGTGCTCAAAATAATCAAGCTAACCTCATGAGCCTTAAAGTAGAGGGTAATCTAGATGATAAGTTATTAGAGCTTATGACAAATAAAGAAAAACCTCTGCACTCTATTCAGCTAATTGAATTTCATGATGAAAATAGAACCCAGCATGAATCCAATAAAATAGATGTTAGGTTTTTCTCTAAAGGCTCAGTCATGAGTAAAGGAGTCATGCGACTGGCTACGCATGCACAAAGCAATACCTCAGGCACACTGGAAAGATTTATTTACTTGCCTGGTTATCCTCAGCCAATCGTTAGTACGCTTACTAACAGTCCCGATTTCGCCTCTAAGGAAAAGCAAAACGCCGATTTTGAGATAAAACTCATCCATGCTACCGTGCAAGAAATTCAAGAGAAAAAATTAGCAAGAAGTGATAGTTTATGATTCTCCTTAGGTCTAAAGAAGGTATTCTAACAACCTTCATCGTTTGATAGGATGAAGGCAAATTCAATACGCGGGGAAGATAGCCTAAAAATTATTCTAGTACATTGGATAATATGGTTAAAAAAACTCCGTATACATATCCAATCCTCTAAAAGCTGTCTTTTTACTTAACGCAAGGGATTTTATAAAGTACGGGGTTGCATAAGAAGTAGCTCAAAAAGGTATAACCGTGATTCTGTGGTGGCTTCGGTTGTTTAGACAGTTTTTTGCAAAATTAAGTAAGAAACTTGACCTTTTTAAGGTTTGTTCAATACAACATTATTCATCTTCTTCCACAATTTAGTTCAAATTTTACGTAGCTTGGAGTTTCAATGACCATGTTGGTTTTGCTCCTATTATTTTATCTTACTTTTTTCATTTTCACCTAATAAATTATTATACCATATGCTTCCGCTGGGGTCTTGTATTCTAAAGACTGATGTGGACGGTTTTTATTATAAAACTCAAAATATCTGGTAATTCCTTGATAAACCTCAAGTCCGTTTTGATAATCTTTCAGATATACATCTTCATACTTGACTGACCTCCACAAACGCTCTACAAATATATTATCTGTTGCTCTTCCTTTTCCATCCATGCTAAAAGCAATATTTTTTTCTCTAACAAAATCTACAAACCTGTTGCTTGTAAATTGTGATCCTTGATCTGTATTAAAAATCTCTAGAATACCTTTTAAAAATGCTTCTTTTACAGCTTCAATACAAAAATCAACATCTAGCGTATTTGAAAGGCGCCAAGAAAGAACATATCTGCTATACCAATCCATCACCGCTGTTAAATATAAAAATCCCTTCTTCGTTGGTATGTACGTTATGTCCGTACTCCATACTTGATTACACTTATTTATCTGCAAGCCTCTCAATAAATAGGGGTATATATGATGCTCAGCATTAGGTTTACTTAAGTTCGGTTTTTGATAGATGGCTTCAATACCCATTAATCTCATAAGCCCACTAATCCGCCTTCTACCTACTTTTAAACCCTGATTATGCAAACAAATAGTCATCTTTCTAGATCCATAAAAAGGATGCCTGGTATATTCTTCATCTATCAAGCGCATTATTTTAAGGTTGAACTCACTTTCTTCTCTTGGATGGTAATAATAGGTAGATCGTTCTATCCCAAGAAGTACGCATTGTCTTTCTATTGAAATCTCTTTTGATTGACGGTCAACTAAAGAGCGCTTTTCAAGCCTTGTCAGTATAGTTTTTTTTAAGCCAATCTAACTCAACCTTTAAACGACCGATCTGTTGATAAGGGTTGTCAACCAACTTTTGATCTGTCTTACTAACTTTATTCATACTGCTAAAAAGTACTGGTAAAGCTTCTATGAGATGCTTTTTCCATTGAGAAATTTGAGTTGGATGTACCGAATATTCTGTAGCAAGCTCATTAATGGTTTTTGAACCCTTTAAATGCTTCTAATACTACAGTGGTAATAAAAAATATAGCATGCTATATTTTTTATTACCACTGTAGTATTAGGGCTTAAAAGTTACAAAAAAACTATTTTTGCCTAGCCTGTGTTAAATAAACCTCTAAGAAGAGGCCTTTTAGGTTATTGCAAACTGCTAGTACAGTGGGATGATTTTTTCCATATAGTCGGTAGGCAAGTTCTAAGGCCTTATTGATATGTTCAAATGCCTTATCAAAATTGCCTTGTTGTTGATAGATAACTCCTAGATTATTATAAAGACTTGCTATGTTTGGATGATTTTCACCATAAAGCTTAACGCTAATGGTAAGCGCTTTAGTGCTATACTCTGCCGCCTTGCCTAAATCGCCTTGCTCTTTGTAGATTCCTCCTAGAGTGCCGTAACAAATTGCCATCCTAGGATGATTTTCATCAAAAAACTTAAGATAAATAGCAAGCGCTTTGTAGCTATACTCTGCTGCCTTGCCTAAAACACCTTGAGCTTGGTAGATTTGCCCTAGATTGCTGTAATCGATTGCCACCGAGGGATGATTTTCACCAAAAAGCTTAAGGTTAATGGCAAGCGCTTTAGCGCTATACTCTGCCGCCTTGTCTAAATTGCCTTGATCTTTATAGATTTGCCCTAGATTGCTGTAATTGATTGCCACCGAGGGATGATTTTCACCAAAAAGCTTAAGATCAATAGTAAGCGCTTTGTAGCTACACTTTACCGCCTTGCCTAAATTGCCTTGGGCTTGGTAGATTTGTCCTAGGTTATTGTAATCTCCTGCCACCTTGGGATGATTTTCACCAAAAAGCTTAAGGTTAATGGCAATCGCTTTGCGGCTACACTCTGCTGCCTTGCCTAAAATGCCTTGAGCTTGGTAGATTTGCCCTAGATTGCTGTAATCGATTGCCACCGAGGGATGATTTTCACCAAAAAGCTTAAGATTAATAGCAAGCGCTTTAGCGCTATACTCTGCCGCCTTGTCTAAATTGCCTTGGGCTTGATAGATTTGTCCTAGGTTATTGTAATCTCCTGCCACCTTGGGATGATTTTCACCAAAAAGCTTAAGATTAATAGCAAGCGCTTTGTGACTATACTCAACCGCCGTGTCTAATTTACCTCGATCTTTATAGATTTGTCCTAGGTTATTGTAACAGATTGCCACCATGGGATGATTTTCACCAAAAAGCTTAAGGTTAATGGCAAGCGCTTTGCGGCTACACTCTGCTGCCTTGCCTAAAATGCCTTGGGCTTGGTAGATTTGCCCTAGATTGCTGTGGCAAATTGCCACCTTAGGATGATTTTCACCAAAAAGCTCAACGCTAATGGTAAGCGCTTTAGTGCTATACTCTGCCGCCTTGTCTAAATTGCCTTGGGCTTGATAAATTTGTCCTAGGTTATTGTAATCTCCTGCCACCGAGGGATGATTTTTATCAAAAAGCTTAAGATCAATAGCAAGCGCTTTAGCGCTATACTCTGCCGCCTTGTCTAAATTGCCTTGGGCTTGATAGATTTGTCCTAGATTATTGTAATCTCCTGCCACCGTGGGATGATTTTCACCAAAAAGCTTAAGATCAATAACAAGCGCTTTGCGGCTATACTCAGTCGCCTTGCCTAAAATGCCTTGGGCTTGGTAGATTTGCCCTAGGTTATTGTAACAGATTGCCACCGTGGGATGATTTTCACCAAAAAGCTTAAGATTAATAGCAAGCGCTTTGTGACTATACTCAACCGCCTTGTCTAAATTGCCTTGGGCTTGATAGATTTGTCCTAGGTTATTGTAATCTCCTGCCACCTTGGGATGATTTTCACCAAAAAGCTCAACGCTAATGGTAAGCGCTTTAGTGCTATACTCTGCCGCCTTGTCTAAATGGCCTTGATCTTTATAAATTTGCCCTAGGTTATTGTAACAGATTGCCACCGTGGGATGATTTTCACCAAAAAGCTTAAGATCAATAGCAAGCGCTTTGTGACTATACTCAACCGCCGTGTCTAATTTACCTCGATCTTTATAGATTTGTCCTAGGTTATTGTAACAGATTGCCACCTTGGGATGATTTTCACCAAAAAGCTTAAGATCAATAGCAAGCGCTTTATGGCTATATTTTGCTGCCTTGTCCAAATTGCCTTGGGCTTGGTAGATTTGCCCTAGATTGCTGTAATCAATTGCCATCCTAGGATGATTCTCACCAAAAAGCTTAAGATCAATAGCAAGCGCTTTGTGGCTATACTCAGTCGCCTTGCCTAAATTGCCTTGGACTTGGTAGATTTGCCCTAGATTGCTGTGGTAAATTGCCATCCTGGGATGATTTTCACCAAAAAGCTCAACGCTAATGGTAAGCGCTTTGTGAATATACTCAACCGCCGTGTCTAATTTACCTCGATCTTTACAGATTTGTCCTAGGTTATTGTAACAGATTGCCACCTTGGGATGATTTTCACCAAAAAGCTCAACGCTAATGGTAAGCGCTTTAGTGCTATACTCTGCCGCCTTGTCTAAATGGCCTCGTTCTTGATAGATTTGTCCTAGGTTATTGTAATCTCCTGCCACCCAGGGATGATTTTCACCAAAAAACTTAAGGTTGATGGCAAGCGCTTTGCGGCTAAACTCTGCTGCCTTGCCTAAATGGCCTTGGGCTTGGTAGATTCGCCCTAGATTGCTGTGGCAAATTGCCACCTTGGGATGAATTTCACCAAAAAGCTTAATGCTAATGGCAAGCGTTTGGCTGCTATACTTAGCCGCCTTGTCTAAATGGCCTCGTTCTTGATAGATTTGCCCCAGGTTGTTATAACGTGTTGCTACCATATAATGGTTTTCACCATAAAGCCTAAGGTTAATGGTAAGAGCTTTGCTGCTATACTTAAACGCTTTGTCTAAATGGCCTTGGACTTGGTAGATTGCTCCTAAGTTGTTGTAATCGATTGCAACTCTGGAATGATTTTCTCCAAAAAGCTTAAGGTCAATAGCAAGCGCTTTGCGGCTATACTCAGTCGCCTTGTCTAAATAGCCTTGGGCTTGATAGATCTGCCCTAGGTTGTTATAATGGCTTGCTACCATAAAATGGTTTTCACCATAATGCTTAAAGTCAATAACAAGCGCTTTAGCGCTATACTTAGCCGCTTGTTCTAAATTGCCTTGCTCATAGTAAATGAATGCAAGAGCATTTAAAACTTCCGAATTTTGCGGATTTGCTTTTTTTGCTAATTGATAAATTTTTTCTGCTTTTTTATGTTGAAAAAGCCTGCGGAGTATATCTCCTTGCGTCTCAAGTGAGTTGTCCTCCAAATCAGAAGATTTAAGTTTGTCTTCATTGCCTGCTAAAAATTCTTTGATGGCTTGATAGAAAGGAATAAAAATACGATAAATTTTTTTTATCTTTTTTAAGGATTCATGATCTAAAGTAAACTGCTTTTCAATAAGATCTGAATCCTCAAATCCAAAAGGTTTAAGGAGAGGATTCATTCCCTCTTGTTGCGCCTGATGATAAGAATAAGTCTTAAGGCGCATAAATAATGCTATGCTCATCCATTCCCTTAACCTTTCAGTGGCTCTTTTTGTTATAATCTCTAGCTCACTTAGCTTATCGATCCTATTAAAAGTATCTAAAGCTTCTATTTTTTTAAGAAGAGCGAGCCTATCCAAAGCTAAATGAGGAAAACGATAAAAATCATTTTTTACCTTAAAAAGCATGCCCTGCCTGTCTAAATCACCCATTCCTGGGTCAAAAGCTTTCATATCAGCTAGAACAAGGTGCTGCTTGGCCAAATACTGACGCAGGTCGAGGCTTTCTTGATAAGAGATATTAAGTATTTCTTGAATATTATTATTATAAGTTTTAATTAATTCACGATTCCCTAGCAGATGAGTAAAGTTTAGCAATTCCATAGGGAGGTGAGGCTCTTTTTCATGCCACCACTGGCCCTTTTCATCTTTGCCCACATATTGGGCCATTTGTTCAGGAGTTTGGATAAGCTCGAATGTCTTACCATTGCCTAAAGGAGTTTTACAGCCTTTTCCTTCTACTCCTGCCCCATCAAAGGCAAAGCCCCTAGGTGTTACCCCGTCAAAAAAATTGATGGCTTTTAAGCAAGGAATGTTTAAAGCAGGAAGTATGGTTTCTCCTAAGTTGATAACCTGCAAGTGAAGAAGGATTGTAAAACACTTGAAATATTCTCTATTTATTAAAGTATCTTCTTCTATAAGGATACCAAATTCTAGGTCTGAATAAGGAGTCATCTCTTCTCTAGCTAATGAACCAAAGCCTATCATGGCGTATTCACATGGAGCAGGCCCTAAATGGTCAAAAACTTGTATAGCAAGCTGCCCAAAGAAAATTTTTATCTGGCGAGCTATCTCAGCATAAAGCTCTCTCACTTTTTGAGAACAAGGACTCTCTGGCAGAATTTGTATTTTCTCCTCTATTTCTTCTCTGAATTTTTTCAATACCTTACGATTGTTTTCAAATTGTTTCTCTACTACCACCGGATCAAAAGGTCTACCTTTACATTGTTTAACAAGAAGATTTTGAACTTGGGAAAGTCTATCTTTAAGAACTTTTTGCCGCTCTTGAGGAGCTAGGCGTAAGGCATAATTGTAAAGACCCGCCGCTTGCAGAAGCGTCTCTATCGTTTCTTTTCTTAAATAAATATCGCCTAATTTTTCTATGCAAAAACTTTCTTGAGTAGGGTCTTTCTTTTCAACAGTACTCTTTAAGGCTTGGGTATAGGCTTTTTCACTTAAAAAGCTACTTTCAACTAGTTGTTTCCATTCCTTACAGACTAGTTTGGCTTGACATAGATCTTGTAATCTTAATTCTTTGAATATCTTTAAGCTAATCTCTCTATAGGCAGTAGTATCTCTTGCAGAATAGCTACCATGTGCTTCTTCATTCTTAAAGGCAGGAAATATTAGTGAGTGAATACGGAAATGCTCTGATGAAAGCTGATTCATAAACTTATCCATTTTTTAGCTAGCTTTAGCTTTTTTAAGCGATGCTCTTTATTCATGGAATGAAGCTTTAATTTCAAGCGCTTTCTTAGCATAATTAGCTACCAATTCCAATCTTTTCTGGCATTCTATAAAGTTTTCTTAAGGCGCTAAACATCATTACAATAGAGAAATGTTTTTCCTTAAAAAATAGTGCGGTCTTAATGTTAATCGCTTTCTCGGCATATTGGATTGCCAATTCTAATTTTTCCAGTGCTAAATAAATCGCTCCCAAATTATTGTAAAGGATGGCTACTTTATAATGGTTTTCACCAGAATGCATAATCTTAATTTCAAGAGCTTTCTTCATATGTTCAGCTGCTTGATCAAGATTTCTTTGCTTTATATAAATTTGCCCCAGCTGATAATGAAGGATTGATAGTTTATGATGATTTTCATCAAAAAGCAGCGTATTAATTTTAATCTCTTTCTTAAAGCATTTTGCTGCCAATTCTAAATTTCCATGCTTAAGATAAAGCATTCCTAATTTATCATAATCTTTTGCAACTTCTAAATTATTTTCACCAGAATGCATAATCTTAATCTCAAGCGCTTTCTTAGCATGCTCAGCTGCCCGACCAAGTTTTCCTTGTTTTCCATAGACTTGCCCCAGTAGGTGGTAAAAATTTGCCAACCTATAATCATTTTTATCTAAAAGTGGAATCTCAATTTTAAGTGCTTTTTTAATGTATTTACCCGCCAATCTTAATTCATTTTGGGATATATAGATTTCCGCCAAACTATAATAAATTTTTATCCCATTAGGATGCTTTCTACCAAACAGGCCGTGAATGATAAAAAGCGCTTTCTTAGTCCGTTCTACTGCCTGTTTTGACTTTCCTTGTTCTTTATAAATCGCCCCTAAGTTGGTGTAAATGATTGCTACATTTAAATTTTTTTCACCAGATAACCTAAGTTGCATTTCTAAAGCTTTCTCGCAATATTCAGCTGCCTGACTCATATTCCTTTGGTTCTTATAAATTACACCTTGCGTATGATAATAAGCTGCTCCGGTAGGATGATTGTCACCAAACAACTTGAGATTAATGTTGAGGGCTCTCTTGCTATACTCATCTGCCTTTTCTAGCTTTTTTAAGCCAAGGTAGACCCAAGCTAGATTGTTATAATCTCTTGCCACGGCAGGATGATTTTCGCCATAATGCTTAATGTCAATATTGAGCGCTTTCATGGTATAAATTTCTGCGAGCGCAAAATTTTTTTGTTCTGTGTAGAATACCCCCAAATTGTTATATTCCACTGCTACAGCAGGATGATCTCTACCAAGAAAATTCAAGTGTATAACGAGCGCTGTGTTAGTATATTCTATCGCCAGCTCTAAATTTCTTCGAGCAAGATTAATTTGGCTTAGTTTGTTACACGACATTGCTACAATACCAAGATTTCCCTTCTTAGGCTTAAGTCCAATGGCAAGCCCTTTCTTTACAAACTCCTCTGCCTGCTCTAACTCCCCCTGTTGAGTATAGATTTGCGCCAGATTGTTATAAAACTTTGCCATCTTAAAGTAATCTTTTTCCGCATGTTCACACTCCGTAGCAAGTGCTTGATTGATATAATCAGCTGCAGTCTTTAAGTCACCTTGCTCTTCGTAGATAAGCCCTAAAATATTTATAATGTCAGGATTTTGTGGGGTAGACTGTCTTGCTAAGATATACCACTTTTTTGCTTCTTCTTGTTGAAATAATCTTAAAGCTATGTCCCCTTGGATTTGAGGCAAATCACCATTTAAAGTGGAAAACTTAAGAGCTTCCTCATCGCCAGATAGGAATTTTTGAACAGCTTGATAGAAAGGAATAAAAATACTGTAAATCCTTTCTATTTTTTTTAATAATTTCGGATTCAAAGCAAACTGCTTTTTAATAAGAGCTGGATCCTCAAATCCGAAGAGTTTAATTAAAGGGTTCATCATCTCTTTCTGCGATTGATAGTAGGAATAGGTTCTAAGTCGCATAAGCAATGCTATGCTCATCCACTCCTCTAGCTTTTCAGTAGCCTCATCCGTTAAAATCCCTTGCTCATTTAACTGAGCAAGCCTGGAAAAGGTATTTGAAGCAGTCACTTTTATAAACAGAGCCAAGCGATCTAAAGCTAGATGAGGAAAACGGTAAAAGTCCTCTTTAGCTCTAAAAAGCATACCCTGTCTTCTTAGATCATTCAGGTTTGGATTAAAAGATATCATATCTGCCTGGATTAAATGCTTTTTAGCTAAGTATTGACGAAGATCAAAATCTTGTTGATAAGGAGTAGCGAGTTTGTGTTGAACACTTTGTCTATATTGCTCGGTTAGCTCCTCGTTGCCAAGCAAGTGAGTGAAGGTTAATAGCTCCATAGGAAGATGAGGCTCTTTTTCATGCCACCACTCTCCATTTTCATCTTGAGCAATATATTGGGCCATCTTTTCAGGGGTTTGGATAAGCTCAAATGTTTTACCATTGCCTAGAGGAGTTTTACACCCTTTTCCTTCTACTCCTGCACCATCAAAAGCAAAGCCGCGTGGCGTAATACCATCAAAAAAATGGATGGCTTTTAAGCAAGGAATGTTCAATGCAGGAAGAATCGTTTCGCCTAAGTTGATAACCTGCAAGTGAAGTAGATTTGTAAAATTCCTAAAATACTTTTTATTTATAAGAGTATCTTCTTGTATAAGAACCCCAAATTCTAGATCAGAATAAGGAGTCATCTCTTCTCTAGCTAACGAGCCAAAGCCTATCATGGCATACTCACAAGGTGCATCGCCTAAGACATCAATGGCTTGGTTAGCTAGAATGCTAAAAAAGCTTTTTACACCCTTTGCAATATCTCTATAAAGCTTTCTTACTTCTTGAGGGGAGGGATTTTCGGGCAGTACCTGAATCTTCTTTTCTATTCCTTCTCTAAAATTTTTTAATACTTCGCGATTACCTTCAAATTGTTTTTCTATTAATTCATTGCTTAAAGATTTTCCTCTACAAATTCTAGTAAGTAGGCGCTGCGCATTAAAAAGTTTTTCTTTGATAATCTTTTGTTGATCTTCCGAAGAAATACGTAAGGAGTAATTGTATAGCCCTACGGCTTGAAGCAATGCTTTAGTACTATCTTTGCCTAAATAAATATCACCTAGCCTTTCTATGCAAAAAGCTTCCTTAATAGGATTGCCTTTTTGAATAAAAAGTTTTAAAGCTAGAGTATAAGCTTTTATAGCTAAAGAGCCACCTTCAATTAAATATTTCCATTCCTTACAGACTAATTTGGCTTGACATAGATCTTGTAACCCCAGTTCTTTAAATATCTTAAAACTAATATCTCTATAAGCTGTGGTATCTCTTGTTGAGTAACTAGAATATTCTTCTTTATTTTCAAAAGCTGGAAAAATTAAGGGATGAATACGGCGAGGATCTGATGAGAACTGATTCATAAGCTTATCCTATTTTGGCTCTTCGGAGATCTGCCTAGTAAAAGGTTTGTTTAAGATTGAAATTAGTTAAATAAAATAGCATGCATCATTTATTAATATTTTAAAGAAAAGCAGAAAAGTGAATAAATAATAAATAAAAATTATATAACAAATCTTATTAATTTGGAAGAGATAAAATTTAAGGAAATTTACATTTAAGATGGCACGGCTAGAGTTTTAATTACTCGTTTAAATAATGTACTGCTATATTCCCACTATGGTCAGCAGGGCATTTTGATGAGAATTATTTGATAAACACCTTACCTAGTAATCCTCTCAGATAATTAGGTGCATAAGTAGCATTTCGCCTAGCATCGGTAATCC
>NZ_JAEMUE010000021.1:0-2879 GCF_018342435.1 Neochlamydia sp. AcF65 | reverse complement strand
TATTAACTTCTTCTTCGTTAAGCATATGCAACCTCCTTTTGCTACACTTTCAGTATGTATTAATCCTTCCTTATCTTGCCAACACTTTTATTTACACCCTGAGCAAATCTATTAGAAATTAGGTGATTGACTGAAATTGAAGAGATTTGCTAACTTAATTTCTATGAAAAAATTTACCTATCTTTTGTCTGAAACTTTTATTCCTCTTATTGGCAGTTAGCTGCCAAAATATATACTTTTCTTCATACTTATATTTATCGTTTAAAGAGCAGATAGCAAGGTAAGCTTTCTGCCTATACCCTCGAGTATCAATAGGAATAAAATGAATACAAAATTTTTGTTTGTGAGTACTGGCTTTGCGCTATTTGCTATGTTTTTTGGTTCAGGAAATCTAGTTTTTCCCTTACTCGTAGGTATTGAAAGTCAGGGCCATTATTTAATTTCCTCATTAGGCATTATTTTTACAGGCGTGCTTGTTCCTTTCTTAGGCGTTTTTGCTATGCTTTTATACAAAGGGGAAACCAATGAATTTTTAGGCACGATGGGAAGCTTTGCAAAATTCTGGTTTCCCCTTATTGCTTTATCTTTGATGGGACCTTTTGGTGTACTTGCACGTTGCATTACAGTCGCGCATGGAAGCTTTACGCTGCTTTTCCCTGACTGCTCTCTTATCTTTTTCAGCCTAGCTTTTTGCGTCATCCTCTTTTTGCTCACCACCAATAAAAGTCAGATTATTCCTTTCTTAGGTTCTGCTTTAACTCCTTTTTTACTGCTTTTTTTATTAGCAATTATTTTAGCAGGTATGTGGTATGGCCAGCTACTCGAGCCTTTCAATCCAAACTACTGGCCTGCATTCCACGAAGGAGCTTTGCAAGGTTATCAAACGATGGATCTTTTAGCTGCCTTCTTTTTTTCGACTTTTGTTATAAAGCATCTCTCCGCTCAATTTTCGGCAGCTTCTGATAATAATCAGCTTGTCAAAGTCTTTATAAAATCAGCCTTGCTTGGCGGTGGCTTACTTGCTGCAGTTTACTGTGGACTTGTTTACTTGGGAGCGGCTTTTGCTTCCGATTTGAAGGGAATAGCTCCTCAAATGCTCCTTGGAATTATCTCTCAAAAAACGCTTGGAGCTTTCTCTGCCCCTATTGTTTGCTCTGCTGTTATCTTGGCATGTTTTACTACTGCCGTAGTATTGACCTCTCTTTTTGCTGATTTTTTCAAGCAACAAGTCTGCCGAGAAAGCATTCATTCCTCTCTTTCCCTTCTGTTCACTTTACTTATTGCTTTCGGGGTATCTACCCGAGAATTTTCCGGTATTGCTACCTTTTTAGCTCCTATTTTAGAGACATTATACCCCGCTCTCATCGTATTAACGTTGATCAATATTGCCCACAAATTAGGAGGCATAAAGTTACGTCGATGGCCTGTAATGCTCACCTTTGCAGTAAAGTTATATTTTTTGATAGAATAATAATCATCGCCTTCATATTTGAAATTTTACTTATCAAATAGGCGCTTTGCTTATATTAAATTTTAAGATGGGTAAATATTATCAACAAGAAAGTAGATGAAAAACGTGTGTTTTTTGCTCTCGAAGTTAAGGCTCCTTGGCCTGAAAAATTGCCTAAGGGGCGTGTTTTAGATCCTCACACGCGTCATGCTACCTTAGCTTTTGTAGGAGAAATTTCTCTTTCTGATTTGTTTCAACATGCCTTTCCTCGCCCTTCCTTCAAAGTAGGCCTAGTAGGGGTTTTTAATGAATGCCTATTTTTGCCTTTTCACCATCCTAATGTCGTAGCTTGGAAATTTGATTGGTATGATGAAACTAAGGAATTAAGGGAGTATCGCCAAAAGCTTTTAAATTGGCTGAATATGCATCACTATCCCCTGCGAGATAACCCTAAAGATTGGCTGTATCATGTAACTTTGTCCAGAAAGCCTTTTGAGAAAAAAGAGTGGCAAGCAGCTTTTAAACCTCTACCCATGCTTACGCAATCTCTTCATCTTTATGCTAGTTTAGGTCACTTAGACTATCAGCCTTTATGGTCCCATTCATTCATTCCCCCTTTTCAGGAAATTAAGCATCCTAGTAAGACTGTTTATCTAATTAATGCAGAAAATTTCAATCAGATCTACCAGCATGCGTTTGCTGCCCTAGCTTTTTATCATCCGCCCCTTACCTCTTACTATCATACAAAGAACTATAGTCACTTAAAAGAAATTATTGCCGATTTAAATTTTTTGATTGCTCAGGTAAAAGCTGATCAAGACTGTCCCCTTAACACCCTTCATGTATATAAAGACATCCAGATAAAAGAGTCTATTTTTCAATTTGAAATGATAATAGATAAATAAGTTAAAACGCCTAAGGGTTTTATCTTATTTAATTTTATTTAAAGAGCAGATGTGAGCCAAGAAAGAATGGAAAGATTAAAGGGCAGTAAGATCTTATCAAATAAGAGAGGTATAGGAATCAAGCAAAGGCACATAAGCTTCAATCTTTTCACATGCTCATTGCATGATGAGGTTAAAGTTAGCTCTCTAAGCAGCTCTTTATTAAATAGTGATCTTTCAGCGCTTTTTCTGGCCATCTACTTGATATTTTAGCTATAATCAAGAGTATAAATTTTATTAAGCCACATACTTTAAAGAAACTTGAGCTTGCCTACCTAATTCTTTAAAAGATACTCTCTACTTTGCGAAGATGATTGTATAATAGTTGCCTTTGTATAAAAAGCAGCTCAAAAGCGTATAATAGTTTAAAAAGCAAAGAAAGCTATTTAGTCCAACCTGATTTACCCTAAAAAACTTCATCATTGCATCAATTTTAAAAAGAAAAAATGTAAATTTCCTTTTAATGGTAAGCTAAAAAAGTAGAA
>NZ_JAEMUE010000020.1:0-17117 GCF_018342435.1 Neochlamydia sp. AcF65 | reverse complement strand
GCAAAAAGAATTTGGCTGCAAAACTTCGCTAGTCATCACTCATCAAGAAGGGTTAGCTTTAGATGTTAGAGCCATTCATGGCAATCCGTACGATGGGCATACGCTTGAAGAAGCTATTAAGAAAGCTCAACATAATAGCGGCAAGAACATCGAAGTAGCTTTTGTAGATAAAGGTTATCGAGGTCATACGGTAGAAGGCAAAAGCATATTTATTTCTGGGCAAAGAAAAGGCCTTACACAGTGGATTAAGTCCCAACTTAAAAGGCGCCAAGCCATAGAACCTCATATCGGCCATATGAAGAATGATGGCAAACTGGGACGCAATTACCTTAAAGGCCGTTTGGGAGATTGTTTTAACGCCATTCTATGTGGAATTGGCCATAACATGCGTTTAATTTACAACTGGCTAATCGCTCAAAATTCTCCCAAGCGTCTTTATTCAGGCTAAAAAAACTCGTTTTCTTCTTTAAATTGCTTTAATGCTCTATCTTGAAGGCTACCTCCTGCTCTAAAACTCTTAATTTTTAGCCAATTTTCATACTCATCAACAAAAATTCTTGGATTTGCAGTTTTTTAGCTTAGGTCTAAAAGAAAATTCATAATTTTTCTTTCTAAAATGGATGCAATGAAGAAATTTTTAAGGTTAATTCAGGTCGAACTATTTAAGATAGTCAGAGAAGAAAAAAAGGGGTAAGTACGAGAGATAGCAGCTCTAGTCATTCATTAAGTTTTGAATAGAAAACTATAAAAGCTCGCGATGAAGCAGCTTACAGCAAAGGAGGCAATCCTTTCAGGCATAAAAAAGCAAATAATGGCAAGCAGTTTTTATAGCATTAAGGAAAGATTGTCAAAGGCACTATCTTCTACCCCAAGGCTTTCTTCCTTGGTAAGCATTTACAATTTATTTAACGGAGAAAATCTATTCTTTCGTTAGAGAAAAAATCACTTCTTATTTTAAGAAGAAGCTTTCAGAGGAGGCTACCCAGAAAAAACCCTGAGTTTACGGCTACCTGTAGAGATAACCTTTCCGTTAAAAAGTAGAAAATCGGGGGTTCAAAGGTTATGATGAACTCATCGGGAGCAAAGAACGTAATTATCAGGGATATTTTAAGATTCTCTTACGTAGAGGGCACTCTTCATTAATAGCTAATCCTTCAATATGGCGTGAATAAATCCATAGAATTATTAATCAAAAGGCTTATAAGTTAGAGGGGGAAGGGTAATTCCATAGGCAAGCTAGCTCTTGAGGAGTCTCCAAATGAACAGGTTGTTCAGGAATGGCAGGAGGAGTGGACATCATTAAATTTACTTTGTCTATAGCTGCTATGAATAAATTTTGAAGAAAAGCAAAAACTTTATCGGCCCAAGAAACTAATGTTTGGAATGCTTCAGGAAAGTATAAAGCGATGACGTAAAACAATAAACCAAAGAAAATAAAATATAAAATAAATTTCATGCACTCGCTCCCTACTTGATCCTATAAACGCTTTTCGAAAAACTGATTATAAAGTGACTTTTGATTATAAAACAACCTAAAAGCCTACCACCCTAACTATTATTTTAATGCAAACAGCAAGCTTAACGACCTGCATAGACAGTTTCAAATTAATTTTTTCTACCCCCCATTAAATTTTAGAGCCTCCCTCTACAACAATTAAAATTCATCGACTTTTAAAAAGAAATAAACTTAAATGGTCGGTAGCTCATTTGCTATTTACCATTCTATCTAAGGAGGCCACATGCTAAAAAAGCTAATCACCCTTCTATTTCTCTTTGTAGCTTTTAACAAGCTAACCATTCAAGCTGAAGACATTCCTTCGCAGTTTTATATTAGACAACATTGGATTTCTCTTACCCATACCTTCGATATTCTCTCAAAAGATCAGCCAATAGGGATTGTGCACCGCAAACATATGAAAGAAGGAGCTTCTCATTATTTGTTTTATGATGTGCATGATAAATTACAAGCAAAAGCTTATATGAGTTTTTTCAATTGGGGAGCCAGCCTTGACATTTATGATGAAGACGAACAATTATTAGGAAAAGTAGAGGAAAAAATTGTTCACTTTTTCCCTATTTTCGAGCTATATCGGGCAGATGGCTATCATGCGGCTACAGCAAAAATCAATCTTTGCGGCACTAAATATACAGTTATCGACCCTGCTACCCATCAAGTGTTTGCCTACCTATGGAGGCATTTTTTTAGCTTAAAAGATGATTGGACGGTGGAGATTCTAGATCCTACTTTGTTCCGCGAACAGGCTATCGATTATCGCCTGCTTATACTGATGCTAACTTTCCAAATTGATCATTATCATTGGCAAAACATGAATCCCAATAGGTCTCTATAATTTTTTTTACCTATTGATCTTTTTAAGTTTTTTTCTCCGCTTTTCTGTTTGATTAAGCCTGCCTTACAAATTATCAAACAGAAGGGGAGAAAAAAAGTATCAGATTCTCTAACCTAAAAGCTTAGTGTTAAAAAACACCTTCGGATAACCTTTAAAGGATTATATACGCGGCAAAAGAATATAGAGAGGGAAAATTTTGGTTAGCTTCTTTAATGAATTAGCAATTTAAATAGCTTTCATGTACGCCAAAGAGGAGTTTTTTGCTATTCTTTCTTTACTTATTGCCAGCTATTTCTTAATTTGAATATAAACGTCCGCCTTACCCCAGGTAAAAGGTGCTGAAAAACGTTTCATAATTTCGAAGATAGGCTCCTCGGTATAGTCAGTTAAAGGATAGCTGACCGTGATAATGCGTGTGCCTGAGGCTAGCTGTTTTAGCTGCTCAATTAACCTTTTGATGGTTTGATCCTCTAAGCAAGTACCATATAGATAGATGACAGAAGCTTTAGTGAGATCTGCTAATAAAAAATCTTCTTGCTTAAATTCTAAACGGGTAATTTTTAATTTATGCTGAATACGCTTAGCGCGAAGAATGAAATCAGGGACCATATCTAAACCTACCACACGGCACCCTGTAAACTTTTGTAGCCAAAAGCAGGTACGGCCACGCCCACACCCTAATTCAATGACAAGATCCTGGGAATGAATACGCGCTTCTTTAGAAATTTTTTCCAAGGTGGTTAGAGGAGTTTCTCCATAAATGTATTCCTCGCTATCTGAACGACAAGAAAAATAGCGACGACTGACTGTAAAGGGATTATCAAAAAGATACATAAGAAGAAGTGAGCTATCCACCACAGCGTAGGAAAGCTTGCGATAATAGCGATAGATGACCTTTGAATATTCTCGAAGATTTTTTACCTTTACTACTAAATTGATGCTAAGCAAAGTAAGATACTCTTTCACATCTTTTCCTTCAATTTTAGGCATAATTTTTCTTCCTTAAGGCATCTTTAAGTTTGTAAATTTAGAAGCTGTGACCACTTATCAAAGTTTGTTTTTCCTTTAAGTAATGAAAGCATACACTAAGCGAGCAAAGAGAAAAAAGATTAAAGTGGATAATACATCATTGAAAGCTGTGACGATAGGTCCTGAAGCAACGGCAGGATCGATGCCAAACCGCACAAAGAAGAAGGGCGAAAAAGAGCCTAGCATTGTGGCCGCTAAGCAGGCTCCAAACACCCCACAAGAGACTGTAATCCCTAACGATAAAGGATCAGCTTGAAGATGGTGCACGCCAAAATAATTAAGCAGATAGACTACAGTTCCACAAATTAAACCAAATACTAATCCAATCAGTAAGCCGATAGCAAGCTCGCGGCTAATAGCCTCACCTTTATACCCAGGAGAAATATCCCCTGTTGACAATCCCCTTACGAGGATCGTGCTACACTGAATTCCTACATTTCCCGACATACCCGTAATGAGAGGCACAAAAAAAGGTAGCAAAGCAAACCAAGAACGATCATAAAAGTGAGACATGACCCCGGTAGAGACTAGACCTGCACATAGGGTCACCATCAACCAAGGAGCTCTTCCTAGAAACCTTTTTAAAATAGGTTCATATTCACTATAATCTTCGGCCGTACCAGCAATATTAGCAATCGTTTCATCAGCGATATCTTCCATGGCCTCTACTACACTTTCATAAGTAATCACCCCTCTTAAATGCTCATTTTCATCCACCACAGGCAAGGCAGGAATTTTATAGCGCTCGACGACATCTACTACTTCATCACGCGAAACATCTACAGTGACTTTCTGCAAAATTGGACGCATGATCTGGCGCAAAGGCAGATAATGAGGATTTACAATAAGATTTCGACCCGGTACATAAGCCACCAGCTGACCTTCATCATTTAAAACAAAAATTCGGCGTGTCAACTCTATCCCGGGATTATCACGAATATAAGCGGACACTTCCCCAATGGTGGTATTCATATGAAAAGCAAAAAATTCGTCTGTCATTAAGCGACCTGCACTATGTCGGTCATGCTTTTGAAGCTCTTTAATGCGTTGTGCTTTTTTAGGTTCTAAAAGATCAAAGACTCTTCTCATTCTTCGATCAGACATATCGTCTAAGATCCAGACTGCTTCGTCAGGAGGCATTTTCTCTATCAAACTTTTGATTTCGCTATCATCAATCTGCCGAAAGATGGCAGAGCGTGTAGAGCTGCTCGTATTGATCATGAAGATGATCTTGGCGTTCAAATCTGGCAGATTTTCATAGACAATTACACGCGCCTGAGGAGGCAAACGGGTTACGGCGTGGGCCATATCAATGGGATCATGCTGACTAGCAATTTTAGCTACATCATGCAAAACAATATCAGAAGTATGCTGATGAAAAGCATCTTCAAGCTTTTCATTTAATACATCATCGAGATGGCTTCTTTTTGAGTCTAATAAGCTAAAAGTATAGCCATGTTCTTCGTCATTATCTTCTTTTTTATTATGAATTGTAGCTTCCAAGACGCCTCCACATCGAATCTCCGAGAGAAGTTATTAGCTTTAGGGTTATTCAGTTTAAAGGCTAGATAGTAATTTAAACAACATAAAACGCTCCCTAGTTTTGCAAAAAATACTTTAAGCATTGAAATCTATACTTAAAGCATGTTAGCATTAATAAGTTTCATATTAATAATTCACAAAAGTATACCTTTATGATGCCATCAAAGAATAAGATTCGTAATATAGCCATTATCGCTCACATTGACCATGGAAAAACCACTCTATTGGATGCCTTACTTAAGCAGTCCAATATTTTCCGAGATAATCAACAAGTACCCGAACGTATCATGGATTCCTATGATCAAGAGAAAGAGCGGGGAATTACAATCTTTGCTAAACACACTGCCGTTCAATTTGAAGATTTCAAAATCAATATTATCGATACGCCTGGACACGCAGATTTTTCTGGGGAAGTGGAACGAATTCTTGGGATGGTTAACTCGGTATTACTCCTAGTCGATGCGCAAGAAGGCCCTATGCCACAAACGCGTTTCGTGTTGTCTAAATCTCTTAAGATGGGTCTAAAACCTATCGTTGTTCTTAACAAAATCGACCGCCCGCATGCCAATCCCGACAAAGTCTTAGATCTTACCTTTGATCTTTTTAATGAGCTAGGGGCCACTGACGAGCAATTAGACTTCCGCTATTGCTATGCCTCAGGATTATCGGGATTTGCTACCCAACAAGTTAATGATCCTCGAGAAGATATGCGTCCTCTTTTTGAATTGATTATCGATGCCGTTCCTGCCCCTAAAGGGGACCTTGAGAACCCCTTTCTTATGCAAGTTTCTACCATCTATTATGATGACTTCCTAGGCCGCCAAGCTTCTGGACGTATTTTAGAAGGCTCCCTTAAGAAAGGCCAACAGGTCATCCACATTGATGCCTCTGGCAAGCAGACAAAATCAACAATTTCTCGCATAGAAGGCTTTCGTGGCCTGGAAAGAATTGAACTCGAAGAAGCTTCTGTAGGCGATATTGTAATTTTATCTGGAATTCCTTCAATCATGATCGGCGATACTCTCACCGATCCAGGTAAAATTGTTCACCTTCCTCCTATCAAACTAGATGAGCCTACCGTTTCTATCGACTTTACCGTCAACAACAGCCCCTTTGTAGGCCGTAGTGGTAAGCATGTAACCATGAACAAACTCCGCGAGCGCCTAGAAAAAGAGAAAAAAGCGAATATCTCCTTGCGTATCGATGCCACGGATGAAAAAGTTTCTGTCGCTGGAAGGGGTGAATTGCATTTGGCTGTACTTATTGAAGCAATGCGTCGCGAAAGCTTTGAATTTAGTATCTCTAAGCCTACCGTCGTGATTAAAGAAATTGAGGGTGAAAAGCATGAACCGATGGAACGTGTGCATATTGAAGTGCCCGAGGAATATGCAGGTACTATAATCGAAGAGCTATCACGCCGTAAAGGTGAGATGCAACATCTGGATACCGACGAGCATAAAATCACCCGTATGGAATTTTTAATGCCTACCCGGGGATTAATGGGCTACCGTAATGAATTTTTAACCCAAACACGGGGCTTAGGGATTCTTACCTCTATCTTTGAGAACTTTTCCCCATGGAAAGGTGTAATTCCTGGTCGTCTCCGGGGAGTATTAGTTTCCATGGCTCCAGGAAAAGCTACCGGATACTCGCTTTTCAACTTGCAAGATCGAGGTACCATGTTTGTCACACCAGGCGATGATATTTATGAGGGCATGATCGTCGGCGAAAATAGCCGCGATAATGACTTGATGGTTAACGTTTCTAAAGGTAAACAGCTAACGAATATGCGTGCCTCCGGCAGTGATGAAAACGTTATTTTAGTGCCTGCCCGTAGATTTACTCTCGAGCAAGCAATCGACTATATTCAAGACGATGAACTGATCGAAGTTACCCCTGATGCTATTCGCATGCGTAAACGTTTTCTTACCGAACAAGAACGTAAACGTAAGTAAACTTATAAAAAGAAAGACAGAGAAAGTATCTTATGGATACTTTTTCTGCCTATGCTAAGCAGGCGGTTTTTTTCACGTTTTTTTGTTGCTATCAGCTTTCCCCTTCTTCTCCTGCATTCTAACTTGATTCATTTTTGCTAATTTGCGCACTTCTGGCAAGTTAGAAGCTAGGTTAGGTTCTTCTTTATAAAGATTATTGGTTCAATTGGCATTTCATTAGAGATCAGATGGAATTAAATGCATTAGCTTTTCAATGCTATTATTCTCAAGGCTATTATTCTCAAGCATTCTTTCTACAAGCTTGTATTTTAATTGCTTAGCTTTTTCAGCTTCTTTAGGAGGAATTCTAGTTAGTCCTTTTCCTAATTTGCTGTAATAATAAGTTGATTCATTGAGGGCTATAAGCGCTTGCTCAAGGTTGTTTTCTTTTAAATAAAGCTTAGCAAGATAATACTTAGATTTACCACAAATCCTCCAATCATTTTTGAGAGAATTTGAAGCAGCTTTAAACGCACTCTTAAAATGGCTTTTTGCAACCTCAGCATTCGCAAAAGGACAGTTACTATCTAAATAAAGCTTGCCTAAAATAAGGAAAATCTCTCCGGCTTTAAGGTGATCTTTTTTGAACATCTGAAGGGCTCCTTCAAAGGCAGCTTTATCTTTACTATCAACTTTTCCAAGTCTCTGTTGTGCATTGTAGTAGTATATCTCTTTTTCTTCTTTATCAGAGGTCGCTTGTGCTAACTTGTGGTAAACTCTACCCAATTGAAGATTGCAATACCATTCATTAAATTCATCACGCGTTTCTCCAGGCCTTACAAATTTTTTTTCGTCAAATATTTTAAGATAAAGATTTTTTGCCTCCACCAGATCTTCCTTCTTGCCCTTTAAAAGAAGCCAGCCAATTCCTTGCCGTTGGAAAGTTATAATATCAAAAGGATTTGGGTTATCGTACAAAGCAGATTCACTTGATACTTCTTTTTGAATAGCAAAAGCTTTGCTAAAATGGTTGCCGGCTTGAGTTAAATCTTTCTCATGAAAATAAAATTTACCAAGGTAATGGATGGCTTGAGCACATAAAGCAGGAAGTTTCTTGTGTTTTTCTGCAAGCTTACAAATATTCTCAGCCGTATCATTTTCGGGTTGAACTCCAGCCAATTCTAAGCTTTTCTTAAAAGCTTTTTGCGCTTCAAGAAGATTATTGGATTGCAAGTGATAATTACCTAACACATTATAAAGATGCATAAAACAATATTTTAATTCATCTTGCAAGCTATGCTCTCCTGCAAGCTTCCAAAGGGGTTCGATCTGATTGACAAGACTTCTTTTAGGATTGTAGCTATCTACAAACCGCATATCTAATTTATAATTTTTTTCAAGAAATAAAATAAATTCTTTAAAAACCTTTTTGTCGTTCCCCTCTGGTTTATATGCTTCTTCGATTAATTTTTGCATGTATGGATGGACTTCCCATCCTTCTTGCCCCACCCTACTAATTAATGAATGATTCTCAAGAAGATTTATCACAGACTCAAATAGCTTGAATTTCGCTTTCTGTTGGAACCAGAGCCGAAGTAAAGATTCATGAATATAATAAGGATTAAAAAAAGCAATTATAGAAAAAAGAAATTCAGATTCATTCTGAGCTTGCTTGCATTCTCGTATGTTTAGAGAGTATATAGCTTTTAAAAGGTTATCAGCCTCCACTTGAGTAAGATCTACTTTTTCAATCTCAATAAGGTCTTGTGACATGTTAAAAAAGGCTTTTATTGAAGAACTTAAAGAAGTTAGTGTGTTCTGCATCTTTTTGCTGTCATCGACATCGACTGACTTCTTATGAGCTTCTTCAAATTTTTTTATAAGCCCTTTAATTTGTCGAAGATAAGAATCTACCAAATAATCAAAGGAATTAGACGACTTTGCATATTTAAAATGGATAGCGGCTTGCTTAATAGCCAATGGCAAATAAGAAAGTTGACGAAGCAGCTTGCGTTTTGAAGTACTGGCTTGATTAAATGCCCAATGTTTCTTTCCCAAGGTAAGATTGAAAATTTTAAGAGCTTCATCCTCGCTAATCAAATGTGATTGCATGTTAAATGATTCAACCCCATCTATACCCTCCTGAGCAACGAGTAAAATTTTTCCTTTTAAGCTGTCCTTACAAAATGCTTCTAAATCTTCAGGCCATTTTGGATAAAAATCTGATCTCTCTTCCGGCCTTTTTGGAAGAAAAGCTTGCAGCTTTTCGTATTCCTTGGGATCGAGGTTATCAACTATAAATAGCCAATCCGGCCTCATGACAAGCTTTTTGTTGACTTCACTAATGATCTCCTTAATAGGAGCATTAGCAGAAACCTCAACGCCTAAATCTTCTGCAAATTTCTTATAGGAGTATTCAAAAATTTCATCATCTCTCATATCACCATAAAATACCGTTCTTATGCCCTCAGGTTGATCCTTCTTTTCTTGTTCATAATATAGGGCATATTGCTTGGCCAAAGTAGTTTTTCCCGATCCAGTTATACCTATAAGCGCCATTTGTTGAATTGTTGACTTTTGCATCTTAAATACATTATCTAATTCAGTAATGTTATCTGTATGAATCCATTGTTCTTTAAAGGAGGAAATTTTGTTCGAAAAATCGATGTGTTTGATTTCCCCTTCATACCATTTATTATAATAATTAGTAATTTGATGCTTAAATACAAAAACTGGTATCCCCATCCCAATACCAAATAAAAACTTTATTATCCGCTTTCTCCACTTGGAATTATTTATGTTATTAACTACTTCTGGGGGTAGTAAATTCACTTTATTTTTTAATACTCCGAGCTCGCTTTTTGATTCTCCCAGCAATATTTTAATCTCCCCTTCCGCGCGTTCCAATCGCGATTTTAGTTCGGAATTAATCTTTTTTACTTGCTCTAGTAATTCTCTTGAAGGCTCGCTCTTTGTCTTTTTGCTGTAGAAGCGTTTATTTTTAGGCCAGGGAGAGGAAAGAAAATGACCTGGATATACTTGTGTAATGATAGTTCTAGGCATTTTGTTATGCTTAAAAGTCGAAATATATTGATGATTTGTGCTCAGTGTGCGAAATGCGGTAGATACCGATTTAGAATGAAAAAGAACAGGAGGAAGGGACTTATTTGATGCGTAAAGAGGTAAAACATTTCCTAGCTTTGCATAGGAGCCTTTGCTGAGGGGAAAAAGTGCTTTTGATGAGGAAATAGACATATCATTAGACCTAGATTTAAGTTAAAAAAAGTACAAATTTAAATAGAATGCAATCTTACCACTTAGTATATTGTTTTTTAAAAGCTAAGTTTGACCATTAGGGATATTGAATAATCCCCTAATATAAGTCAAAAAATTTCCTTAACTTTTGAATATTTGCGCATGCCGTTAGACTTATAAATCTAGTAAAACTGGGGTAAATTGCTACTATAGCCCAAGAGATTGCTTATATCAAACCTACGGGCAAGTTTAAATGAATGTCTAAAAATTTACTTAATCTCATGCTATATGCTTCCATAGGCTCGATAAATTTGCAGCAGGGTAGTGTAATGTCTTGCTACTCTAAGGCTATTCTCGCCAAAAAGCTTAAGGTCAATTTTAAGAGCTTTATCGATATACCTAAATGCTTCTTCTAACTTACCTTGTTCTTCGTAGATCATTCCCAAATTGTTATAATTTGTTGCTACCTTCGCATGATTTTCACTAAAGCTCTTAAGATTAATATTTAGCGATTTCGTGGCATATTCCGATGCCTGTTCGAAATTTCCTTGTATTCGATAAATTTGTCCCAAGTTATTATAAATTCCAGCTACATTTGGATGATTTTCACCATATAGCTTAGTATTAATTTTGAGCGCTTGCTCGATGCTACTTGCCGCTTTATCTAGTTTTTTTTGGGCTGTATAAATTAAGCCTAAAGTGTTATGGTGGATTGCCAATCGTGGATGATTTTCACCATAAAGCTTAAGATCAATTGCAATAGCCTTCTTGGCATAAGCAGTAGCTTTTTTTAAATTTCCTTGTCGATAACGAACTATTGCTAGGTTATTGTAAAGGACAGCTATATGGGGTTCATTCTTATTATGCAAATTAAAGTTAATTGCAAGACCTTTCTTGAGATATCTACTTGCTTTTTTTAAATTTCCTTGAGCTAGATAAATTTGCCCTAAATTGTTATAACCTATTATCATGTTAGGGGTGTTATCGCCAAAAAGCTCAACGTCTATCTTGAGGGCTTTCTTAGTGTATTCAATAGCTTTTAGGAGATTTCCTTGAGTTAGATAGATTTGTCCCAGATTATTATAATTTCTAGCTATACTTGGATGATTTTTAGGATAAAGCTTAGTATTAATTTTGAGCGCTTGCTCGATGCTCTTTGCTGCTTTTTCTAGTTTTTTTTGGTTTGTATGAATTACGCTTAGATTATTATAGCGAAATGCTACCTTAGGATGGTATTTACCATAAATCTTGATTTCAATTTCAAGAGCCTTATTGATATATTCAACTGCTTTTTTTAAATTCCCTTGGCTATAATAAACCGTTCCCAAATTGTTATAGAGAACTGCCACCTTGGGATGGTATTCCCCATAGAGCTTAATTTCAATTTCAAAAGCCTTTTTGATATATTCGGTTGCTTTTTTCAAATTTCCTTGCGTTTCATAGATTAGGCCCAGATTATTATAATTCCCTGCCACACTTGGATGATGTTTACCATGAAACTTAGTATTAATTTCAAGCGCTTTATTGGTATATTCAAGCGCTTTATTTCCCTTTCCTCGTGCTCTGTTGATACATCCCAGGTTGGTGTAACAAATTGCCACATGCGGATTGCTTTCACCGAAAAGCTTAAGCTTAACTGCAAGGGCTTTTTTAGCATATTCAGTAGCTTTTGCCAAATTTCCTTGCGCTTGATAAACACTTCCCAAATTGTTATAATCTCTAGCTACTGTAAGATTATTTTCTCCAAAAACCTTGCTGTTAATTTTTAAGGTCTTACTAATATATTTAGCTGCAAGCTCTAGTTTCCCTTGATTTTTGTATATAAATCCAAGAGCAATTAATATTTCAGGGTTATCCGCATTTGCCTTATCTGCTAGACTGTACCAGCTCCTTGCGTCTTGATATTGACAAAGCCTTAAGGCTATATTTCCTTGAGTCAGATGCGATTCATCCTCCTCTAAGATGAGCAAATTAGCTTTGTCTTTATAACTACGGAAAAAACTTTGGATAGCTTGGTGGAAAGAGATATAGATACGGTAAATTCGTTTTATCTTTTCCAATGTGTCAAGATTTAAAGCAAATTGCTTTTTGGTATATGTTGAATCATCCCATCTTAACCATTTAATAAGGGGATTCATTATTTCTGTTTGAGCATGATAATATGAATAGGTTTTTAGGCGCATAAATAGCGCTATATTCATCCAATACTTTAACTTTTCAGTGACCTCCTCCTCTATGATCCCTACCCTGTTTAGTTTATCAATCCTAGCAAATGTGGCCATCGCTTCTACTTCTTTAAGAAGAGCTAGTCGGTCCAAGGCTAAATGAAGAAAACGATAGAAATCGTTTTTTACTTTAAAAAGCATACCTTGTTTTCTTATGTCACCCATTCCTGGATCAAAATTTGCTATATCGGCTTGAAATAAGTGATGTCTGGCTAAATACTGCCGAAGATTAAGGCCTTTTTGATAAGGCATGTTAAGGTTTTCTTGAACTTTTCTACCATATTCTTTTGTTAAACCAGGATTACCGAGCAAATGAGTAAAAGTTAAAAGTTCCATAGGGAGATGAGGTTCTTTCTCATGCCACCAGTTGCCTTTCTCATCTTTACTAATATATTGTGCCATCTTCTCTGGGGTTTGGATAAGTTTAAAATTGCCATTGCCTAAAGGAGTTTTACATCCCTTTCCTTCTACACCTGCTCCATCAAAGGCAAAGCCTCGTGGCGTAATGCTATCAAAAAAATTAATGGCTTTTAAACTAGGAATATTTAAAGCAGGAAGGATCGTTTCTCCTAGGTTGATAACCCTCAGGTGAATTAGAAAAGTGAGGCCTTTAAAGTACTTTCTATTTTCTGCCGTATCTTCTTGTATTAGAATACCAAATTCTAGATCGGAATAAGGTGTTATCTCTTCTCTAGCTAGGGAACCAAAGCCTATCATGGCATACTCACATGGGGGAGGACCTAAGATGTCAAAGGCCTGCATTGCGAGACGTTTAAAGAAAACCTTTATTTGTTGAGCAATCTCACCATGCAGCTCTCTGACTTGTTCAGAAGAAGGAGTTTCTGGTAGGGCTTGAACTTTCTCTTCAATATCCTCCCTAATCTTTTTTAATACTGTACGATTATCCTCAAATTGTTTCCTCATTTGTTCAAGGCTTAAAGGCTCTCCTCCGCATAGTTCAGTAAGTAAGCTTTGTTGAATAGCAAAGAGCTTTTCTTTTATTATTTCTCGTCTATTTTTTGAGGAAAGGCGTAAAGCATAATTATAAAGACCTGTTGCTTGCAGAAGAGTTTCACCTGCCCCTTTGCTCGAATAAACGTCGCCTAGTTTTTCTATGCAAAAAGCTTCCTTAATAGGTTTGTCTTTTTGAATAACAAGCTTTAAAGCTAAAGTGTAGACTTTTTCATCTAAAAAGCTTTCCTCAACTAGCTGTTTCCATTCTTTACATACTAGTTTAACCTGACATAGATCTTGTAATCCTAATTCTTTGAATATCTTTAAGCTAATCTCTTCATAGACGGTAGTATCTTTTGTAGAGTAGCTAGAATTTTTTCCTTTACTCTTGAAAGCAGGAAATATTAAGAAGTGAATACGAAGAGGCTCCGATAAAAGCTGGTTCATAAGCTTATCCATTTTTTAGCTAGTTTTAAACTTTTTTTAATCAATGCTTTTTAACAAGATAGAGGAGGTGTGTTGATTGACGATACAGTAGAAGAAAAGCCCTATACGGATGAAAACGAAATCGTCTGCTGACATTTTTTCATACTCAAGGAAAATGTGTAAAAGGCATTAATCTACTATCCTGTCTTAATTAGCTATGGAGATTACACTTTTCCCATCGGCTTTGAAGTGATCAAAAAAGATATGCACTTTTGCGACGTGAAAACAAAGAAAGAAAAAAGGCAATCATCCATTACTAAAAACCAACATTTTAGAGCGCTTATCCAACAAGCAGTTACCAATCAAGTTAAATTTGAGTATGTGCTAGCGGATAATTGGTTTGGCGCTAAAGATAATATGAAACTTATCCATTCTGAACTTAAAAAGATGTTTATATTTGGCATAAAATCTAATCGATTAATTGCTCTTTCTGAAGAACAAAGGAAAAAAGGCCAGTATCAGAATTTAAACACGTTTAATTTCAAAGATGGGGATAAAAGGATAGTCTGGCACGAAAGAACTAGCTTTCCCCGTAGCTTTAATTACAAAGATTTTCAAAAAAGAAGATGGTTCTACAAGCATTCTCCATGTTATGACTAACGACCTAAATCATGATTCTGACCGCATCTATAGAATTTATCACAAACGATGATAGAGGAGTATCACAAATCGATAAAGCAAAATGCTAGGCTTGAGAAGTCACCCACCAAAATTGCTCGCTCTCAAAGAAATCATATTTTTTTATCCCTTATCGCTTATTGCAAGCTTGAATTTCTTAAAAATAAAATCTTACTCAATCACTTTGCTTTAAAATATAAGTTAATCCTTAAAGCCAATCATATGGCCTATCAAGAATTGCAAATTCTACAAAGGAATTCTATGTCTGCGTAAGGTGAGTAAATTGATTTATTCGCCTAGCTTTTTTCTATTTATCTTATCCCATATAGTAGTACACTTTGTTCGAATGTAAGAAACAGGGGGAGTTACATAAGTATCAACAAAATCAGGGGGCGGAAAAGAGGCCGAAAGAATTTGTAATTCTTTCAAAACATTTTCATTCCGGGATGTTTGAAATAACTCTTCACTCTGCCTCCATTTATCCCAGATTTTTAATATATATGAGCCATAATTTTCCATGTAAAACTTAAAAAGTTTAGGTTTTAAGCGAATATAAAGATAGGCTATAATGCAACTATAAGCACAAGTCGGCCCTTGCTGGATAGGAGGCTGACGAGGTACCTTTTCTACTTTAGAGGATTTTTCCTTTAAAGCCTTTATTAGTTCATATACCTGCTCTATATTATTATCCTCCTGAATTAATGATAGCAAAGATGCAAATCCTTTAATAATGCTTAGCAATACCTGCCCATGAATCTGCACCCTTATTCCTAAAGCACATTCATCTTCACTTTTCTCTGCTTGTTCCCCTGTATTGATTACCATTACCTTAACTTCTTCTTCATTCAGATATTCAACCTCTAATAACAAAAGATGACCTTGTGAATCGTGTCTCCCAGCATTTTTAGTAAGGTATCCTATGGGAAAAACATAGCAAGTATTTTCCCCCCACTTTTTCCAAAGAGCCTCCAGATAGGCATGGATTTCCTTTTCTTTTTTAGCTTCACTTTCTTTTATTTCTTTTGTTGCCTCTGAAGGATATTTTTTAATCATCTTTTGAGTATTGAGACTTATTGACCGAGAATTAGAGCTTATGATATCAGAAAACTTGCAAGCTTGCTTTAAACGTTTAATAATTTGGCTTATAGATTCTTCATACTGCAATAACTTTCTCATCTTCTTAAATGCTTCTGCTTCTATTTCCAATTGTATTTCTTCTAATTTTTCTTCAGGCTCTTTTTTTAAGTGTTGTTCACAAACCTGTCGACTAATCTTTTCTCGATTTTTTAAGGTATTTTGAGCCAGCAAGCTACAAGTTGCAATGATATAGTTCAAAGCTGCAACTGAGCTCGATCCTTCTTTCTCTTTTTCACTTGCGTCTGAACAGGAACTACAGGATGAATCTTTAATGTACTGTAGATAAGTGGCATATTGGCGTTGAAGTTTTATTTCTTGTAGTTTTTTTTCTTTACTTATATATGTTTTTTCTAGATAATCGGTAAAAACACTTTGCATGCTTTTTAGCATATTGATAACTTGTTTTTCTGTTTTATATATTTCCTTCATTTCAAGTGAATTAAAAAATATAAGACTCCCATAATGATTTATAGAATCTATTTGCATCCGTAGATCTCCTTCAGAATTCATGCTAAAGTTTTTCGCGTATGTCTTAACTCTTCGCTCATTATCTAACCATGAAAACAGATTTTAATATTTTTATTTGATTTTGGTAAGCTTGAGTAAGATAAATTTACCTTACGCGCGGTTAACAAATCTGATCTAACTTTATATAAAAAATTTTGTCTTAAGCCCAATCTAATTTGTGTCACATTTCTCTCTATACAGTAGGAAAGTATAGCCAAACTTAAATATAGTTTTTATTCTATTATTTTCTAATTTTTAGCAATCACATGTTCGTTTAATAATATTGTAAATGCAAAAAAAATTATTTTATAAAAATCAACCTTTTTAAAGCTTAAATACAGTTATGCCCGAGCCGTGAAAAAATAGCTCGATATCTGCTCTTTCCTGCTACCTCTTTTTTAAAAGAATTTAAGCTAATATAACTTACATATAGAAATTTGTTCGAAGTCAATTTTGCACGCTATGTTTATATAACCCCTCAATCTACCCTGCTTGCCTTGATAGTTCTTCTATTTTATAATGCTTTCCTATAAGCTTTCTCGCCCAAGCTTAATACTTATCCTTAGAAAATTTTTACTATATTACGATAATATTAGCTAGCATTAAGATAGTTTTACCCAGCAAGTGCTACGCAGAACAATAAACTGTCCTAGACAGTACTTAACCTGACAAACATGAGTTACCTGGCAGGTACTATTTCTGTCAGTTGTAACTTATCTAACATCTTTTCTTGCGCGAGATGTTTGGCATCTAAGAATGTTTGTAAAGGCGTCTTGCCGAAACAATACTTTCCTGTATGTGTTCTCTCGTTATTATACTCATTCATCCATTTATCCACATCCTCTTGTAATTCTTCAACATTATTAAACACTTTCTTCCTAAAAGCTGTGGCATAAAATTCGTTCTGGATGGTCTGATGAAACCTTTCGCAGATTCCATTGGTTTGAGGATGCCTGGCTTTAGTGCGAGAATGGTCAATGTGGTGAGTCGACCTGTGGAACTTCCCCACAAGCCTCTCTTAGAACGGTACAGGAACCTCTCAATTCATACCGCTCCCAATTAAGCAAACGCTCCTATCA
>NZ_JAEMUE010000019.1:0-35306 GCF_018342435.1 Neochlamydia sp. AcF65 | reverse complement strand
GCGAGATTTAAAAAGACGGCTTTGTTGGTTATCTAGCTTGATTGGTTTCATAGTCAACTTTGCAAGAAATTAAGAGCTTTATAATGATTTAGGCGTAAATAAAGTATAGCGATTTGGGAGAAAAAACGCTCTCAAAATATTACTTAAGCATGAAACATCCTTTAAATCATGTCAAACTAATTAGCTTTGCCTCCTAGGGCCGTGCATAAAGTCACATAACTTAAAGCATATTCTTCTTCTGCTACAAGCCATTGCATCTTCCGCTGATGAGCCTCATCCTCTGCTAGATTAAAGGCAGCGAAATCACCTATGCCCTGCTGGAAAAGCAGATGCTCTCTCTCTACAGAACCAACAGCATATGAGTAGATATTTTTATTCTCAACTAACCGCTTTTCTTTACTTTGCAGCGAATGTAGAGCAAGCTGGACCTCTTCCACAGCGTTTAAAAGCTTTTGATGATAATGGGAAAAAGCTGCTTTAGCACGCGCTTTATAGGCATTTACAGTTGCTTTATTTTTGCCTGCATCAAATAGAGGGAAAGAGGTTAAAGGCTCGTATAGCCAATACAAATTTTTAAAACTTAAAATATCTGCTAACTGCTTACTCATTCCCCCAATACTCCCTATTAAGGCAAAATGAGGGAGAGCTTCGGCCATTACTCTTCCAATACGATAAGTTGCAGCAGCCAGCTCACGATCTGCTTGACGTATGTCGGGGCGTTGGTGTAATAAATCTGAAGGCACTCCTGCAGCTACCTGAACGTTAGGTCGAGGCATAGGGGCAGGGCATAAAAGATTTTCCTCAAAAGGCCATATTGTCTCACCTATCAAAGTAAGTAAGCGGTGTTTATATTGCTCGAAATATTTCTTAAACTGTAAGATGGCATTTTTACTTTCACAAATTTTTATTTCAACCTTGGCGATTGAGTCTAAAGAGGAATGATTAAGTACTAACCGTTCCTTTAAAAGATTGGCTCGTGCTTGCAAAATTTGTTGATAGGTTTCTTCTGCTAACCATTGATGTTGAATGCTTCTTAATCGAAGATAGGCTTTTGAAATTTCTGCTGTAATTGAGAGCTGAATAGCCATCAAATTCTCATGGGAAGCCTCAAGTTCTGCTTCTCTTGCCAAGTTTTCACTGTGAAGCCTTCCAAACAAATCAATCTCCCAGGAAATCATAGGGCCCAGATGAAAGAAATCATAGCGTCTTTGGTTTTTGACATTTTGAGTTTTTAAGTAATTGATCAAGCTTGGTTGCTGAAAAAAAATCCCATCTGCTGGAGAGACAGCATTAGTGTGACCCATACCCATATGAACCCTAGGAAAATAATCCGCTCTAGATTCTAACAATAGAGCTTGATATTCTTGAAGACGCTGAGAAGCAATATGAACTTCAGGATTATTTTCTAAAGCTCTATTGATCAATCTCTCAAGTATAACATCGTGAAAAGCTGCCCACCAGTTAGGTAACTCATCCTCTTCTTGCACTCCTACAGGCACTTGCTTAAGTAAGGTTTGATCTTGCTCTATCTCCCAGTGCTCAGGCAGCCTTATATGAGGTTTTTTATAAGCAGGTCCTACCCTCTGGCAGCTAGTACAGATGCCACTCATCGCTATTAATGCTAGGCTGAGGGAAAAAAACTTATTCATCGTGGGTGCCATTTCTAGAATCGGGTATAAAGACATCCATTACTTGACCGACAAAAAAACATTTCTGTGAGGTTTTAAAACGATAAATGAGCTGCACTACTCGAGTATCTATACGTTCCATAATTGAGCCCGTAAGATTTTTCTTGGGAACCAGCAGAGGCTTAATTTTTACAAAACTTAAAAGGATGGGCTTATTATTTACTCCTCTAAAAAAACCTACTGCCTCTTGATGAGGCCTAAGATAAGAGATTTCATCTTCATTAATGGACACCTCTACAAAACACTCTTCAATATCTCCTAAAATCATCAAAGGCTCTGCTTTAGTGGATTGAGCTAACTCACCAGCATGAATATTAACCTTTAATACTGTGGCTTCTAATGGAGCTTTTATTAGAGTATCATCTAACTTCTGGCGAGAAAGCTCTAAAAGAGCCTTCTGGTACTCGACTTCAAAATTTGCTGCATCCAAATCAGGTTGCCAAGCACCTGCTTTTAATTGCTGAAATTGAGCCATTAAATAGTCATATTTAGCTTTTTGTACCTCTACAAGATAATTCTTTTGATTAAGTTCTCCTGGGCTTATCGCTTGCTTAGCTAAGAGATCTTGGGCTAATCCTTGTTGCCTTTCAGCTTCATGTAAGTCTACTTTAGACTGATGAAGAAGAGCTTGTTGAGATGTTAGATTTTCACTTCTAGGAAGAGCTCGTAAACGCTCTAATTGCATCTTTGCCTTCGCTAAAGCCGCCTCGCTTGCTGCCACCTCATGAAGTAATTCTTTATTTTCTAATTGAATCAGAGGATCACCTAGACCTACTTTATCACCTTCATTAACAAAAACCTTATCAATTCTTCGCCCATTAGAAGCCTGGATAGCTATCTCTTCGCTTCTTGGAATGACTATGCCAATGCCATATATAGCATTTTTTCTAGCAATAAAATGTAAATAAGGATCTTCTAGGTAATGAATTTTAGGCTCTTTTTTAAAAAAAACCATCCAGATAGCTGCTAAAAGCCCTATAAAAGCTAATAAAGCTAAAACCATGAAATATTTTCGTTTTTGATTCATCCCCTTGCCATGCTTTTAAATACTCTTATTATTTCACCTCTTAAGGTTTATAAAAATAGCTCCTTTTTTCTTATCCTTAATAGAGGCTCTAATCAACCTTTAAACAACCTTTTTTATTTTTTAGCTCATTTTCTTTCTAGGGCTCTACAGCTTGTTTGCAAGTGGCTTTCTGCTATAATTCAGAAGCAATTACCCCTTCATTCATCTTAAAAAGCTTTAGTAGATTTTCTCGATTATTCCATCATTCAATTCTATTATGCGATCAGCATACTCTAATATTCTTTTATCATGGGTGGCTACAATGACCGCATTTTTTGGCTTTAAGGCATGCGTCTTTAATAAATTCATCACGATTAATCCGTTTGCATGGTCTAAAGAACTTGTAGGTTCGTCGCAGATGATTAATTGAGGCTGATGAATAAGAGCTCTAGCTAAAGCTATCCGCTGTTGTTGGCCTCCTGAAAGCTCCTGAGGCCATCGATTGGCTAATGGAGCAATACCTATATCTGCTAGAGCTTCATAGGCACGATTTCTTGCTTCTTGTTTAGATTTATTCTGTAATAAAAGAGGTAATTCAATATTCTCAATACAGGTTAAAGAGGGCATTAAATAAAAATTCTGAAAAAGAAACCCAATATTTTCGCATCTGAACTTAGTTTTCTCTTCTTCATTAAAATCACGAGTAGTTTTTCCGAAAATTTCGATTTTTCCTTCGTCTTCTTTTAATATGGTGCTTATGATTGAAAGAAAGGTTGTTTTGCCACACCCTGAAGGTCCCATTAAAAAAGCTAACTGGCCACAAAAAAAGTCAAGGGTCAAGTATTTTACCACCATCTGTTGCATCTCAGCAGTGCCATAGCTTTTTACCACATCTTGACAGCTAACAGCTATTTCTTGTGCCATATTTTTGCCTATTTGCTCATAACAATTTTAGGATCTTCTTTCAAAACTCTACGGATACATATCCGCGCTGCCAATAAGTTAATTAAAATAATTGTAAAAGCTGCAAATAGGAATATTAAAGGGGGAAATAGAAAGGCAATCGTACCTTGCGAAAAGATAATCATTTGACCTGCTAAAGTTGCAGCCCCTAATCCTAGCCCAAAGCCTATAATTCCTGCGACCAAAGCTTGGAAATATATCATATGAGCAATCTTAAGCGGGGTGGCGCCCAGAGCACGGAGCATGGCAAAAAAGGGCAGAGAGTCAATCGTTAACATATAAAACATAATCCCTACAATAGCAATACCTAGCAAAAAACCTGAAAGGACTGTGGTTCCAAAATTAATCAAAACACCTGTACTTAGGAAATACCAAATGGAGCGCCACTTAAATCCTTCTCGAGTAAAAGCTGAAAGCCCAGTTTGATCTTTTATAGCTTGAACCACTTTCTCCACATTTTCTCCAGGCTTTACTCTGGCCAGTATAAAACCTAGATGACGATTTTTAAAAGGAGTCAGATTTTTATACTGCTGATAGGCCATATACATAATGGGTTGAGGATAAAAGCCTAAGGTTAATTGAGCGATGCCCACCACGACAACGTACTGATCAGCTACTTCTAGACTATCGCCTAACTTAAGATAAGAAGGTTTACCATCGGCCCCATATGTCACTAAAGCTTTTCGAACAGCATGTTGATCTAAGATAATGCCTCCCTCATGCCGCAGGCTCTCTACCACGCCTTTAACCATATGTTGAGGAGCGCCTAACAGAGAATTTTGATCGATTGCCACCACTTGAGCTTCATGGAACAACCCATTAGGAAGCTTTAAGGGTAAATAGGCCATCGACAAGGGGGCTGCCCAAAGGATTCCAGGAACACTCCTAACCTTATCAATTTGGCTGTCAGGCATTTCGCGTATTTTATCTATATGCTCAGTGCCTGGATCCATAACCCAAATTTCTGGAGTAGGTATGTCTGTGATGAGCCGATAGGAACGTTCTACGAGCCCTAAAAAAATAGCCGATTGTTGGCAAATCAGAAAACTGGAAAGAAAAATGCCAAATATAAGACCTAGAAATTTAGCTTTATCTCCTATTAACATTTTAAAAGCTACTTCGAACATGGTAAAAATCTTTAAGCCATTTTAAAATTAGCATCCGTAAAAAAAGCACTGCCTTACAGCTGACATAGCAAACTTACCTTGTATAAAAAAAATTATAAACTTTAGCAAGCAATCATTTAAAAAAAATTTGGAAGTTTTGCTCTCTATTGAGTGAAAAGCCTAAAGAATGATATAAATTATTATCTGTTTAATTTGAGGGAATAAAAAAAGCTTATATGATTAATGTTCTTTCTGTTCAAAATCTTACAAAGATTTACCCTGGAAAAATTCCTTTTACAGCGATTGATAAAATCTCTTTTGATTTAAAAAAAGGGGAAATTTTAGGATTACTAGGGCCCAATGGATCAGGTAAGACTACTACAATCCAAATGCTTTTAGGTACGCTAGCCTACACTTCAGGAGCTATTTTTTATTTCCAACAAGACTTTGCTCATGCTCGTTCAGACATTCTTGAGAAGGTTTCGTTTGCCAGCACCTATACCAGTCTCCCTTGGATTCTAACCGTTAAAGAAAATCTAGAAGTCTTTGGCCTGCTCTATGGTTTGACCCGAAAGGAAAGTGCTCTAAAATTTGATCCCCTCTTAGAACGCTTTGGAATCCTTGGAAAGAGGAATCAGCGGGTAGCTTCATTGTCTGCGGGGCAAGTCACTCGGCTCATGCTAGTTAAAGCTTTTTTTACCAATCCTCAGATAGTGCTTTTAGACGAACCTACCGCCTCATTAGATCCTGATATAGCAAGCGACATCTGTTCTTTTCTTCTTGAACAAAGAGATAAAAAGGGCCTTTCTATCCTCTTTTCCTCTCATAAAATGGAAGAAGTCATGGAAGTTTGTGATCGTACAATTTTTCTTAAAGAAGGTAAAATCATTGCTGACGATCTTCCCGAAAAATTAGCTAAAAGCATTTCAGCCGTTCGCGTTAAATTATGCGTACAGGCAGGCCTTAATCGTACCATAGCAGTAGCATCAACAGCTGGTTTTAAATATAGTGTGGATCATCGAAATATCGAAATTCTCATAGAAGAAGATAAAATTCCTGCTTTTTTGCACGCTTTAAGTAAAGAAGGGGTAAACTACGTCACTATCAAAATAAAAGAGCCTTCTCTCGATGATTTTTTTCACCATATAGCCAAGCAAAAACGATGAACTTTAGTAGAATCAAAGGTGTTTTCTTTCGTTATTATTATAATGCGATTAAAGGACCCAACCAGCTATCCGATATCTTTTACTGGCCTCTCGTAGATATTCTTCTCTGGGGCTTAACCTCAAGGTGGATACAACATCAAAATCATGTAGCCAACCTTCCTTTGGTACTTATGACCGCTTTAATCTTTTGGCAAGTAACCTGGCGTGGATCGGTGGATATTTCGATAAATATTCTTCAAGAGTTTTGGAATCGCAACTTAGTTAACCTTTTTTCTACTCCCTTAAAGATCTGTGAATGGATAATAGGAACGATATTACTCTGCTTATGCAAGCTAATCTTAACAGTAGCCTTTGGAGCAGTTACGGTCTATTTACTTTATACATTAAACGTATTTACCGTGGGCTGGCCATTTCTTCCTTTTGCTATCCTGCTACTTATGTTTGGATGGACCCTTGGCTTCGTGGCCGCCAGTATTATTATTTACTGGGGGCATCAAGTCGAAATGCTGGCTTGGATGATCGGTTTTCTATTTGCGCCTTTCAGTGCGGTGTTTTATCCTGTAAATATTTTGCCCGTATGGGCCCAGAAAATCTCTTGGCTATTGCCCTCCACTTATATTTTCGAAGGCATGAGAAGCATTTTAGATGAAAAACCTTTCCCCTATATCTACCTTTTTTATAGCCTAACCTTAAACGCTATTTACCTAACGTTTTCTATTTTGCTTTTTAAATGGATGTTTGAAAAGAGCCGTAGAAAGGGTTTAGGGCGCTTGGAATAAAAGCTTGTGGCTTTTCTAACACTTACTTAAAAGAGGGAAATATGCCTTTTACAATAGAAGGACAATGGATACCCAGCAAACCAGCTTCCTCAAAGCCTCTGAAAGGTGTAAAGATTCGCTTAGTCAAAAGAGGGAAAAATATTTTAACAGTTATTTTAAATTTAAATATCCCTTCTAACGAGCTCGTCCATCTAGCCTCTCTTCTCAAGAAGAAGCTTGGGTGCGGAGGTGCTGCCAAGGATGCAGATATTGAAATCCAAGGAGATAATGTCAGCAAAGTTAAAAAAATTTTAGAGGAGTATGGCATTAAATCTTCTTAGAAAATTCTTTTATTTTTTGAATCAAAGAAAGTGTCAGAGCTTACGCTTTAGATAAAATGGAAGCAAATCTAAAAACAGGAAGAACCTGGGGATTAAAAAGTTATGCTGATGATTGTGCGCTACGGACTTTGACAAGCCGACGGTGGGCCAAAAATGCTGTATAAGAGCTTAGGGAAGGCCCCTAGTAACCGAGGACTTAAGGCATCGGTTACAAACCACCTTAAGCTGCATGGCTAAAGAGACTATGTTGTAGATGCTAGTGTAGACGTTGATCAAAAGATTTAAAAGGCTGTTTTATAATAGTTGCAATACCACCTATTACCAAAGCTACTGAGCAGACAGCACTTATAACTACGATCCCTTTTGGTATCGCTAAAATTAAGCCGGCTAATTTCATAATTTTAAATGTTGTATAGGTAGCTAAACTATAAGATACGATATTTTTAGCTCCTAAAGGGAGCGGGCCTAAAAATACCGTAGGTCCAGGAATAATACGCTTACTTAATTCATAAACAACCTTTTCAGTTAAAGCAATACCAGCAAAACATATAGCTGCAGTGGCAGGATTAAGAATTTTTGCACCTTTAATGACATTTACAAGATGAGCTCCAGCAAAGCCTTGAATAGCGCAAAAAACTTCATCAAATATGGGGTATGAACTTCTAATCATAAAATAACTCCTGAATCCATTCTAAGGGTAAAGCCTCGTTAAAGATCTCAAAATTTATCGGGATTAAATAATATTTTCAAGCTTTTTAATTACAACGAGGTAGATGTGCTTCCTCCATTGCTTCCTTAAACCGGGAGCTCATAACTTTCTTAGTGAACGTCAATTACCCTGCGCTTTTTCCCCTACAATAGAATATCGCAAAATAGAAATGATATTTGCAAGGGATTCAAGCGTTAGGTGATCCTTCTTGCCTGATCGAATGTCTTGAAAGATAGAAGGTGATAATTTTGCTACTTTGGCAAGCTTTCTAACAGAAATATGATCTTCCTTTATTAAAGCACTGATCAACTCAGCTAATAGAAGCTTTTGGTATTCTTCACCCATTCTTTTCTTACGAGCTGGGTCTTGAGCAAGCCTTTTATAGGTAGACAAAACTTTTTTAGCCATAATATTCCTCCGATTTGACTCTCACCGCATATTAGAGAAGTGCCCTGGGATATGCCCAGCACCGGAGCGTTCTCGAACCAATTCATCGAAGGAATGAAATAACTCTATGAACTTCAAGCCTTCTTAGATGTTCGGCTCCTTCGCCCTGGAGAGGCTCCTTCTATGGTTAGAGAGAATTTACTAGTATTGACGGGAACTTAAAGAAAAGTTGCTCTCCTTTATCTCCCTAATATAAATAGAACTAATGTAATACACATTACTCAATAGCACCCCCCCCTCACTTAGCGTGGTCCGAAAAAACCAAAAAGCTTTATCATCCTAGACCTTACTGCCAATCTCGTTTCGATTATTACTTACATTGCGAATATTTCGAATAAATGCTATTTTAAGAATAGAAGACCATTTAATAGGAGTATCTATGGTTATGCAATCTTTTCACTTACCTGAGCCTATTATGCCTAGCGAAAGCGAGGTAGAATTAGCTCGAGCTTCTAGCCGTATCCTTTCTTCCATGGACTTGCAGAAAGGAAAAGCCGTTAAAATCCTACTTGAAACTGATAATTATCAACAGAGTTCGGTTACCTTGCCTCTTTCAGCCTTTAAGCTGTTGATGACAGTGCTCACTCAAATGGCAGAAGGAAATGCAATCACGTTAATTCCTGTGCATGCGGAACTTACAACCCAAGAAGCTGCAGATTTACTTAACGTTTCACGCCCTTATCTGATTCGACTTCTAGAAGAAAAAAAAATTCCCTTTCGTAAGGTAGGGACAAGGCGCCGAATTCTGTTCCAAGATTTAATGGATTATAAGGCTAAAATTGACGCAGCGCGTCGTAAAACTCTAGAAGAGTTGGCTGAAGAAGCACAAAACCTGGATATGGGATATTAAATGGCTAGCTTTATTATGATTTATGACTCATGCGTCTTGTAGCCAGCTCCTCTAAGAGATCTTCTGATGCGACTCGCATTAACAGATCTTTATCAAGCGAAATGGACAAAAGATATTCATTGCGATGGATGCGCAGCCTTTTAAAAAATCGATCGGACTTGACTAAAGAGCGTCTCGAAATGACACGAGCCAAAATGGACTTACATGTCAAAGATTGTTTAGTCTTTGACTATGAAGAGCTGATTGGCAATTTGAAGCTACCAGATCCAGATGATCGACATGTATTAGCAGCAGCCATCAAAGCAAACGCACAAACTATTGTGACCTATAATTTAACGGATTTTCCTCCATCAGCTGTTGCCAAATATGGGATTGATGCTTAGCACCCTGGCGAATTTCTAAGGCATCTAATCGATTTGAGTCCCAGCAAAGTTATGAAAGCAGTGCAAGAAACCAGATTAAGCTTGAAAAAACCTCCAAAAAGTTCTGAAGAATACTTAGCTATACTGGAGAAGCAATCACTCCCACAAACGGTTGCTTATTTAAAAGATTATGAATGGCTTATTTGATGAGACAGCTGCATATGCAAATTAGACCGATGGATTTGGAGGACATTTTAGAGGTAAGTCAAGTACACAGGAAAGCTTTTCTTTGGCAGGCTCTATCTGAGGAATGGATTAAATGTGACGTTAATGCTTAACCTCGAATTAAGCTGTTCGTCGCAGCCGCTGAGAAAGAAATCTTGGGATATATCCAGTGGAGTGAGAAAATTAGGTTCCGCCAATAAATAATCTTAGAATTAGAGCAAATTGCTGTACCTCCTACTTACCATTCGCACGGCATTGGAACACGATTGATCTTACAAACACTCCCTCTGTTGCAAAAGGAATTAGATAATAGGCAAGCTCGAATTGAACATACAACAGTTTTAATTATGGCGGACAACAATACTAAAAAAGCTGTACTCAAAGACTTTAAAAGCTTTACCAGAGGTCTTTATTCCTAACTTATTTCTGCTGATGAATTTTAAGGATTTCCAAAAACGTCATTAGGAACAGCTAGGTTATGGAAACTGAATTAATCACCAAAAACCTATCATTACGATTTCTCTTCCAAGAAGACTCTTCTATTTTAAAGGAAGTTGATAAACGCAACTCCCAGCATTTGTCAATTGGTATTTCTGGTTCATTTTTGAGTAGATTCCCCAAAATGTACTCAATTGACATGAATGAGTGCATTTTGCAGAATTGCAAATATGAAAAATACGAAGATAAATTAGAAAAATTTTTAAACAGGCCTTTGTTTACTCTTAAAGAAGCGGAAAATCAAGGCATTCCCAGATGGTCTATTATCTATTTAACTAAAAATGGTATCTTGGAAAAAATTTGTTCAGGGGTTTACCGATCCCCCACTTATGAACCAAAAGTAGATTTTGACTGGGAAAACCTAGCTTTTACAGCAGCTAGTATTCCAGAAGGAGTAATCTGTCTCATTTCTGCTCTTTTTTATTACGAGCTAACAGATCAAATCATGCGTGAAGCTTGGATTGCCATCCCAAATCAAAGACGTTCACCAAAACGTCCTAACGCTCATATTGTGAGAATGCGTAATACTGACCTTGGAAAGGAAACACTTACTATGGGAGAGTACACAGTTCATATTTTTGATAGAGAGCAAACAATTGTAGATGCTTTTCGTTACTTAAGTAAAGAAATCGCCCTTAAGGCATTAAGGCAATATTTTACATTAGCGGATATAAAGCCTGATTCAAAGAAATTAATTGAATACGCGAATATTTTGCGCGTTAATATCAAGCCTTATATTTTGTCTTATACCACATGACTGCTGATCTAGAAAAATCTCTTAAAGCTCGTTTGCGAGTGATTGCCAAAGAAACAGGTCGAGATCCAGCTGACCTTTGGCAAAACCTTATTTTAGAAAGATTTCTTGTGCGCTTAGCAAAGCCGTATTATTGTCTAAATACATTAATCTAGGCCAAGAAACTAAAGACTTAGATTTCCTTGCCAATGATAGAGTTATCAACAGAGTTGATGATCTTTCTCTTATATTTGAAGAAGCCTTAAAAGATAGAACCCGATGATGGCTTTACTTTCCAAAATATTAAGGTGGATCAACTTACTCATCCTCATATGCGCTATTCTGGTGCTGAAATCAGCGCAATGGCTTACTTTGGGCAAATTAAGTGCAAGCTTTCAATCGATATTGGTTTTGGAGATATGGTTGAACCAATTCAATATTCGATTCCTTTGCTTAAGGGCGCAAAAAAAGCTATATTTGAATCGAGCGTGAATCTTTCCTGCTATCCTAAAGAATTCATATTTGCAGAAAAATTAGAAACCGTTGTTTATCGTGGGTTTTTAAACAGTCGCATGAAAGATTTTCATGATGTGCATTCACTGATCCTTAACGAGTTTTCTGCTTCTTTTCACGATTTAAAATTAATTATAGAATCAGCTTTTGAGCATAGAGGTACGGCTTTAAAGCTTCCTATCGCATATAAAATGGCCGAATTACCGCAACTTAGGACATTTTGGCAAAGCTACTTGAACGGCTTAAAGATTAATGAGAAGACTCTCCCTAAGAATTTTGATGATTTGCTTTCTAGGATCAATGAATGGTTAGTTAGCAAAGACATAAAATAAGAAGTTCGAAAGCTTACCAAACTAAAGAGCCAGCTAACCAATCACGAAGCCAATCTGCTCCAAGTTTGATCAACAGAGATTTGTAACTGGCGAATTAGAGGTAGACTCCTATAACCGCCTTAAGCGTCATACTCGAAACCAGATTGAGAAATTAAAGCGCGATAGGGAAGATATAAAACTTACTGACACGGCTTTTAAAAAGTATAGCCGCTAAGGAATTACCTTTTTGGCCCACATGGATATTGACTTCCAAATGGTACCCTTGGACGTGAAAGGGACAATGCTTGGTTCGATATTTCCAGGAAAATTGATTTTTGCAGATGGAAAGCATCGAACCGTGGAAATGAGCCTAGCTTTCTCACTTATTTATAAGAAACGAGCGCTTTACAAAATGAAAAAACCGGAAACGCCTTCATTTTTGAAAATGTTTCCGGAGATATGCCGATGACCGGACTCGAACCAGCACTTAGTTGCCTAAAGTAGATTTTGAGTCTACCGCGTCTACCATTTCGCCACATCGGCTAAAAAAATTAAAAATGATCATAATTCTTGTTAACCTAAAACTGCAAGTAAAAAAGGTAAAAACTATTCCAACAGCAATCCTATTCTTTCGGTCGCTCTTAAGCTGGCTAACCTCTCATTTACTTCTTAGTTTTTTATGCTGCAATCGCGGACCTTTGAGGTTGCGAATATTCAATATCTAATTGCTCTATAGCTAATTGGTTAGTGATTAATTGGCGCCAAACCCAACGCAAAGGTCCAAAAACTGAAGCATAGGGCCTAGAATCGTAAAGGCCAAATAGCCCTCGATTAATAAAAAGTAAGGAAATAAAAAAGATAAAGGGAATGATGCCAACAAATCTTTGCATTTTTAAAGATAAACTTGGTTTAGGAGTAGCTTTGCAAAGAATAGCAATTTTTCTGCAAAACAACATTTTATTATGGATAGTATACTGTGCAGTAAAGCGTTGGTTTACAGTTTTTTCTACTGAGCAAATGACTTGATAATTTTTTCCGATATAACACTGTCCAAACGTAGGAACTTTATCTTCACTATGATGGAAATTATACATATGAGGACGGTGCTGAGGTAGCTCTGTTTTAAGCTGATCCCATTTTTTTCCATAGGTTGCCGATATGCCTGGAGCATTGAAAGAAAAGGCCCCATGAACTAAGCTAGGATTATCTATCGCTGTATAGCGTGCAAGAGCGCCGCCTAGACTATGACCTGTTACCAACGCATTTTTATTCTGTTCTAACCATTGAGTGATGTTTCTCTTGCCACTTGCATACGCAATATAACCTACCCCACGAAGATCAAAGTCGGCAGCTAATGTGGCTAAAAACCCTCTTCGCGATAGACCAATGCGGGTTCCCGAAAAAGCCAAAATAGGTGGAGCCTTTTCATTTTCATCTACCGGCTTGAAACCGTAAGCACACATTCCCATCCATAGAGGAATTTTACTTGCTTCATACTCTATCATGCGACCCTCACAAGGAATTTGAAACCGTTCCCCCTCTTTAGGATTAAAGTAGGCTAATTGCTTGCCTACTAATTCTAGGGAAATAAGCTTATCTAATTCGATATGGGGATCTTTCTTAAAAACCACTTTGTTAATAAGGTTTATTTTGTAAGCTTGATCGAATAGTTTTTGAAGGTTAGCTTTTACTTTAGGTTCCCAATGTTTGTCAGCAATACTTGAAGAAAAGATGGTGAGCCAAGTCATTGTTTTAGAAATCACAGGCTTAGCAGGTTTTACAAAGCCCAAAGACTCAAACTCGAATCTTATCTTCCCTAAAAGTTCATTATAATTTTCCAACACCTGGCAGGCCAATATAGAACTTAAATTTTTTTGCTGCCCGCTTTTTATTCCGGCTTTATGAAAAGCATATCTTTTTAAAATTTTAGCAGCAGATGGAGAAAGCTCAACCTTAAGCTCAGCCTTTAAATAAACATCCAAACTTTTTGACAGCGTTTTTTTATCTAAAACTGAAGACTTTAATTCACATTTAAGATAGGTTTCGGAAAATTGCGTCCATGAAAAAAGATTTAACATAAAATAGCACTCATTTTATTTTTAAAAAAATAAATTAAGCGTTATTTTAGTTATAATTATTTAAATTCAGAATAAATTAATATTAATTTATTATTAAGACGTTAAATCTTGAATAAAACATTTTTCCAAAAAAGGTTTTATTTCTAAAGTATTTTTAAACTGATAGTATTGCTCTAAAAGCTCCGCGTAATGAGCTTTGCTGTTTGATTGCCGAATCGCACGAATTAATAGATTTTTGGGAGTGTGTTCCATGTCTATAAATTCGATAACTTGCGTCTTGTAGCCTAAAATTTCTAATAGCTTGGCGCGTGCTGCCTCAGTCACTAAAGCAGAAAAACGTTCTTTTAATATGCCATGGGATAAAAGAGGCTCTAAGCTTTCACATTGCACCTGTTTATATAACTCATGTTGACAGCAAGGAACTACCATAATTACTTGCGCCTGCCAGCGCACGGCTTTTTCTAAGGCTGCATCGGTAGCTGTATCGCAAGCATGTAAGGAGACCATTAAATCTATAGATTCATTTGCCGTATAAGCATTGATATCCCCTTGTATAAAACGCAGATGAGTAAATCCTAATTTATGGGCTAAATTTTGGCATTGGACTACAACATCAGCTTTTAAATCTAATCCTGTAATTTGCACCTTGTACTTGAGTTGAAAATGTAAATAATAATAGAGTGCAAAAGTTAGATAAGCTTTGCCACATCCAAAATCAACGATTTGCAAAGTTTTATCCTTAGCAAAATAAGGCACAATATCCTGGACCATTTCCAAAAAACGATTGATTTGACAAAATTTATCGCGTTTTCCCGGCAAAACTTTTCCCAAGTTAGAGATCACACCTAGTTCTTGCAAGAAAGGAATGGGCTCATTTTCCTTAAGAAGATAATTTTTTGAACGGTTGTGGGTGGGTAAAGGAGTAGCTTTTTTACTGGCAGGCTTAAAAAGGACAGTGGCCTCGCCTTTTTTACTAATAAGTATTTGATAATCTTTAGAGGCGGTACAAAAAAGAGCTTGCTTATAATATTTTAAAGCCTCAAGAATTTTTTCTGTTCCTTCTTCTACCGAATAATTTTTATGGATAACCTTTTGATTTTGCTGATGGCTGAATTGCAATCTCCAATTATTTTTAATAGAAACAGGGCGAATGGTAATTTTCTGAGAAAAATTTTTATCTCGCGGAGAACTTAATATGGCCTGTAAAAAGCTATTTTCTTGCAAAAGCTCTTGAATTAAAGAATGTATTTTGTCTAGCTGCATAATGGCTTAAATAATAAAGAATTTAGAATTTGAAAATAAGTCTTTTGTTTGCTTAAATTGTTTTTTTTATTACTCTGCTCTGTTAAATGAGAGGGTTTCCATGACACAAGAATTTTTAGAGAAAATCGATCATCAAATTCAAGATAAACATTTGCTTAATCATCCTTTTTATCAAGCATGGAGCCGAGGAGAGCTATCTAAAGAGTGCTTGGTAGAATATGCTAAAGAATATTATCATCATGTAAAAGCATTTCCTCGTTACCTTTCCGCTCTTCATTCACAGACAGAAGATGCCGACACAAGGCGCCATCTTCTTAATAATTTAATTGAAGAGGAAGCAGGTTTACCTAACCATCCGGATTTGTGGAGGAGCTTTACGCAGCAATTAGGTGCCAGCTCTGAAGAAATAGAGGCCCATCATCCCTCTCCAAGTATGCAAGCAATAATTCATACATTTATGAAAAGCTGCAAAAACTCTAGCACCGCCGAAGGAATTGCTTGTTTGTATGCTTATGAGAGCCAAATACCCTCTATATGCCTTTCAAAAATTAAAGGTTTAAAAGAACATTACGGCATGCAAGAACCCGGCCATTGGAAATATTTTTCAATACACATAGAAGCTGATAAAGAACATGCTGCTGTAGAAAGGAAGCTACTGGGAAACTATGCAAATAAAAGTAATGAAGCTTTAATCGCCACCTCTGTCGAGCGTACTCTACTTGTTCTATGGGATTTTTTATCTAGTTTATGCACGCGCTACCAGCTGGCTTGCTCAACAAGTAAATCCCTTTAAAATTTAAATAAAAATATTAACAGGAAAAGTTTAATGAAAGATTCTATCATTCAATCAGCACTACGTGCCTTTCTAATTGCTTTATGTACCGTAATAGGAGGCTGCCTAGCCATTTTACTGATCATTTTTGGCATGAGTGCTTTTACTACCTCTACCTCTACCGAACCTATAAAGGATTATAACGTTGAAGTTTTAGCTAACGCTGAAGGAAAAAGAGAAACGCTCTCTAATCAACCTGTCATTTTAAAAATTAATATTAACGGGATTGTGGGCTTAGATAAATTAGATCAACATCATATTAGTCAAATGTTAATTCAATCACGTGAAGGTATCCTTAAGAACAATCTGGTTAAAGGCATCTTACTGCACATACAAACACCAGGTGGGACGGTAACTGATGCGGATGGTATCTATCGGGCTCTTAAAGCTTACAAACATCAATATAATGTTCCTATCTATGCATTTGTGGATGGCATGTGCGCCTCAGGAGGTATGTATATTGCAGCAGCTGCAGATAGGGTTCTTGCAACTGATACGAGCATTATCGGTAGCATTGGCGTAATAGCTCCTTCCGTCCTCAATATTTCGCAACTTCTTGAGAAGCTAGGAATTCACTCCTTAACTCTTTATGCTGGTAAGGGTAAAGATGGCTTAAATCCTTTACGGCCATGGCATGCGGGTGAAGAAGACAATTATAAAGAACTTATCGATTACTATTACAACGAATTTGTAAATATCATGACCACTAACCGCCCCCAGTTGGATAAAGCCAAACTAATTCAGGAGTATGGAGCCAAAATTTTTCCTGCTCAGCAAGCTAAGGAATTAGGCTATATCGATGAAAGCGGCGTAACTTTAAACGAAGCTATCTCCCAGCTTGCTAAGCAAATGAGTATTGAAGCTCAGAACTATCGTGTAGTTCAAATGCAAAAAGAGACATGGATTAGCGAAATTTTTAAAACGCAATTAAAAGCTTGGAATGGTCCTATAAAACATGAATTGCAAATTTCACCTGCCTATGATCCTAAATTATTAGGCCAATTTCAATATATGTTTCGTCCTTAAAGCCCTTATACCTAAGTAATTTAAGTGGCCATTTGCTTCAGATAAAATTTAAATGCAAAATTAATTGGATGTTAAGGAATCTCCTTTCCTTCTCTTAAAGTTTGCATTTAAATTCAAAACTCCTCTCATCTAAAATAGTAGTTAAAGGTCTTAAAAAGGTTTGTGATGAATGACATTTATATCATTGATGCATCGGGCTATATCTATCGTTCTTATTTTGCTATTCGAAATATTACAAATCACCAAGGAGAATCCACTAATGCCTTATTTGGCTTTATTCGTTCGGTCTCAAAGCTAATTATTGATTTTAAGCCTTATCATTTAGTAGCCGTATTTGATGGCCCTCGCAGCATCAATGCACGGGCCAGTATCTATGCAGACTATAAAGCCCATCGGCCAGATATGCCTCCTGACCTTCTTTATCAAATCCAATGGGCAAGAGAATACTGTGCGCTACGAGGCATCCCTATTTTAAATATTCCGGAAGTAGAGGCTGATGATACAATGGGCAGTATTGCAGTATGGGCCTCTCAACAACAACAAGCCAAGGCCTATATTTGCACAAGCGATAAAGATATGTGCCAGCTAGTAAATGATCAAGTCTTTATCCTTAATACTTTTAAAGATAATCTAATCATGGGAGCCAAAGAAATTGAAGCAGCTTATGGAGTGCCTCCCCATAAAATTATTGATTTTTTAGCTATAACAGGTGATGCCTCTGATAATATTCCGGGCCTTTCAGGATTTGGCCCCAAAACTGCCTCAGCACTTTTACAGCAATTTGGCTCGTTGGAATACATCTTGGCCCACCCAGAAGAAATTCCCGGTAAAAAAAAGCAAGAAATCATCATTCAAGAAGCTGAAAAAGCTCTTCTTAGCAAGCAACTTGTTACAGTTAACACACATGTAAATATCCCGCGCGAAGAGAGCTTCTATCGCTTGATTCCCTGCCAAAAAGAGCAGCTAAAAAGCTTTTACATCAGTAAAAACTTTAACTCTTTACTTAAAGAATTAGAAAAAGAAATACCCTCCTCGAATCCTCTTGGATTAAGTGCAAACGAAGAACAAGTATCTTATCAGTGTGTAGATGATGAAGAGAGCTTAAGCGCTCTTGTAGATGAACTCATGCTTCAAAAGGAAATCTGCTTTGACACAGAAACGACATCGATACATGCCTTAAAAGCAGAACTAATAGGCATAGGTCTATGCTACCAACCTTTACAAGCATGGTATGTGCCTGTCAACGGTCAGCTGGGCCTTGAAAAAGTAGTTCAGACTTTAAAACCTCTTTTTGAAAATTCTTCTATTGGCTTTTATGGCCACAATGTTAAATACGACCTCCATGTATTGAGCCTTTACGGCATTCAAGTGGCCAACATAACCTTTGATACTATCTTGGCCTCTTATTTGCTTAACTCGCATAGGCGCCAACATTCTCTTGATACCCTTTCTTTAGAATATTTTGGTAAGGTGAAGATAGCCATCCATTCATTAATCGGGAAAGGCAAAAAAGCAATTTCCATGCGTGAAGTGCCGATTGAACAGGTCTTTGCCTATTGCTGTGAAGACGTAGATTTCACATGTCGTCTTAAGAAAGTATTGAAAAAGCAGCTGCAGGAAAGAAAATTATATTCTTTATTAGATAATATTGAGCTACCCCTTCTTAAAGTTTTGCTAGAGATGGAACGTCAAGGAATATATTTAGACAAAGAATTTTTAAAGAATCTTTCCATAAAGGTTACTGCGCAAATTAGGGTGCTTGAAAAAGAAATTTATTTAATGGCAGGAGAGGAATTTAATTTGAACTCTCCTAAACAAATGAGCGATATTCTTTTTAACAAGCTAGGCATACAGCCTCCCAAAAAGACTGCCACAGGCAATTCTACCAGTGCCGAAGTTTTAGAATTTCTTCAACATCAATACCCTATTGCTAGTAAATTGATGGAATATCGCATGCTAGAAAAGCTGCGCTCCACCTATGTAGAAACTCTACCCTTAGAAGTTAACCCTAAAACTCATCGCATCCATTGTACCTTTAATCAATCTGTAGCTGCTACAGGCAGGCTATCCTGCCAAGATCCTAACCTGCAAAATATTCCTGTGCGCACCGAGTGGGGCATTCAAATAAGGCAAGCATTCCGCCCTGAAAAATCAGGGTGGAGCTTCTTGGCTGCAGATTATTCGCAGATTGAACTGCGTCTTCTCGCTCATCTAAGTGAAGACCCTACCCTTCTGGAAGCTTTCCAAAGCAATCAAGATATTCATCTAAGAACCGCTGCAGCAATTTTTAATGTCCCCCTGGAACAAGTGACAAAAGAGATGAGATATCAAGCTAAGACAGTAAATTTTGGAGTCATTTACGGCCAAGGCCCTTTTGGGCTTTCCCAAACATTAGGGATTGATGTCAAAGATGCTAAGCTTTTTATTGAGATGTATTTTAAACAATATAGCAAGGTTAAAGAATACCTAGAATCCGTTAAAGAATCGGTACGTAAATTAGGAAAAGCAGTCACTCTTACGGGCCGCGAAAGGCTTATTCCAGAAATTAATAGTAAAAATATGCAGATCCGGGCAGCAGCAGAACGGCTTGCTGTCAATGCACCTATCCAAGGTACGGCAGCCGATCTGATCAAACTAGCTATGATACAAATTAATGAAAGACTTCACAAAGAAAGAAAATTAGGCTACATGGTTATACAAATTCATGATGAATTAATTTTTGAGCTTCCTGATTTTGAAATTCTCTCTATAGAGCCCATGGTGCGGGAGATCATGCAAAATGTTTTTAAATTAAAAGTTCCTTTGATTGTAGATATCAGTATTGGCAAAAATTGGAAAGAATGTTAGCATTGTCTAAAGTTGCCGTAACGGGCGGTCTTTCGTGTGGCAAGACATCAGTCTGTCATTTCTTTAAGAGGTTTGGCGCTTACGTGGTAAGTGCAGACGATATTGTGCACCGACTGCTTTCCCCTACCACGAATCTCGGTCAGCGCGTTATTCTACTAATTGGCAGCGATATAGTCATAAATAATCAAATCGATCGTTCTAAAATTTCACAAAAGGTATTCAAACAACCCTTATTACTTAAATCTCTTGAAAACCTCCTACATCCTGCAGTTCAAGATGAAATTAAGAAACACTATGATTTAGCTAATCAACAAGAAAACAGAAAAAAGTTATTTGTAGCTGAAATTCCCTTGCTTTTTGAAGCTAGGCTAGAGAATTTCTATGATACGGTGATTAGTGTCGTAGCTGATTTAGACAAAAGTAAAAAGCGTTTTCAAAAAGCTACAGGAAAAAGTATTGAAGAATATGAAAGGCGCTCAGCAAGGCAGTTGCCTATCGATGAAAAAGCTCATAGGGCTGATTATGTTATTGTCAACGATAGCAACCTATACGATTTAGAAATTGAAACAAAAAAGTTAATGAACATTTTAACCCATTAAATTTAGGAGTCTGATTCTTAAATGGATCCAGAAAACACTCATTCAGAGACGCACTACTCTACCTTTGAAGAGGGCGAAGAGAATCAACAAGAGCACCCATCTATCAACACGACAGCTATTGTTCCCCCCGGCGAAACAATTAAAATCGCTGAAATTCAGCGCATGAATATCGACCAATTAAACGCGTTCAGTAAAAAAATTGGCCTTAAACACCTAGGATCTCTTACTAAATCTCAAATGGTTTTTGAAATCGTCAAGGCGCTCTCAGAAAATCCTGCCGAGATTTTGTATGGTGAAGGCGTATTAGAAATTTTGCCTGACGGATTTGGCTTTCTGCGATCCCCCAACTATAATTATTTACCTTCTGCAGAAGATATCTACGTTTCTCCAGCGCAGATTAGACGTTTTGATTTAAAAAAGGGTGATACCCTTTCTGGGACTATTCGGCCTCCTAAAGACAAAGAAAAATACTTTGCTCTTCTCAAAGTAGATAAAATCAATGGAAAAACTCCAGAAAAAGCTCGCGAGCGCATTCTTTTTGAGAATTTAACAGCTCTGTATCCAAGCAAACGCATGGTCATGGAAACAACAAAAGATAAGCTATCCACGCGTGTGTTGGATCTTGCAGCTCCTATAGGTAAAGGCCAGCGTGGGCTAATTGTAGCCCCCCCTCGTACAGGTAAGACGATTATTCTTCAAAATATTGCTAATGCTATAGCTATTAATAATCCGGAAGTCATTGTTATCGTCCTCATGATCGGCGAAAGACCTGAGGAAGTAACAGACATGCAGAGAATTGTTAAGGGAGAAGTTGTTTCTTCAACTTTTGATGAGCCCCCTGAAAGACACGTGCAAGTAGCAGAAATGGTTATCGAAAAAGCAAGGAGATTAGTTGAGCATGGCAATGACGTCGTTGTTCTGCTAGACTCTATCACAAGACTCGCCCGTGCCTATAATACTATAGAACCTCATTCAGGGAAAATTTTGACAGGCGGTGTAGATGCTAATGCTTTACATAAGCCTAAACGTTTCTTTGGCGCCGCAAGGAATATCGAGCAGGGAGGTTCGCTGACAATTATTGCCACCGCATTAATTGATACAGGGTCCCGTATGGACGAGGTCATTTTTGAAGAATTTAAAGGTACCGGCAATATGGAGCTAGTGCTTGATCGACGTTTAGCTGAGCGACGTATTTATCCAGCGATTGATATTATTAAGAGTGGAACTCGTAAGGAAGAGCTTCTTTACCATCCTAACGAATTAGAAAAGGTTTATTTACTACGGCAAGCCGTTGCTGATCTAGCACCCAACGATGCGATGAATCTAGTGTTAGGCCGCTTGAAAAAAACTAATAGCAATGTGGAATTTTTATTATCTATGAAAGAATAAATGATTTAAGCTACTTGTTTATCTGATTAATTTAGGTAAGCAAAAATATCTTTATTTTTTAAGTCGAACACATACAGAAAATAGGATGCAACATGCGCAAAATTCAACTCCTCGTCATTTCTTTAATCCTGCTAGGTGGAGGATGGTGGCTCTGGTCTAATAAGGGAGATGTAAAAAATATAGTGACTCGCTATGTAGAAAATGGTGAATTTCAAACACTAGAAGCGCGCTATACTCCCCAACAAATTATGGACGCTCATTCTCGCGAGCTTTTAGGGGATACTAGTTATCAATATAAAGAACCCCAGTATAAATATCATCCTTACTTGCTGATGGAAGTTAAATTTACAGCCGATAAAAAAACACGCGAAGGGGTCATTTTATGGAGCTTAACCGATGGAGAAATGGTTCTAAATACCGAGACATGGGAAAGGACGCACGGTTTTGAAGATGCTATTAATGCACAAGCCACACGTGAAGAATTTAAAATACTTAACGCTTTAGCCAAATTTAATGGCATTCGCACTAAAGAAGATTTGCTAGCAGATTTGCAACTAGAAGCGGATGTGGTAAATCCATGGATTGAAAGTGCTATCCAAAAGCAGTTAATCACACGTAAAGGTAACCTTTTGCAACTGCATTTTGAAAACCCTAAAATTCTTGTGACTCCTCAAACAAAGTTTAATAGAATGTTGGTTTCTAAACCTTACAACTATTCTCAACGTGTTTCTGAAAAGTATACCCCTTCTCAAATCGAAAGGGTTGCTAAATGTGCTTTTGGCCATGATTTCAGCATTCGTCACATCACTGAAGTATATCTACCTGTGTATGCCATCCAGGTGGAAAATCCCGATGGTTCGCTTACTATCACCCATTGGAATGCTGTAACAGGCCAGATGATAAACCCTAAGTACTTTAAAAATGGCCAAGAAAGAATTAAACCAGCCGGGTAACAGCAGCAGGCGTATTCTTTAAAAATTATATATGGTCTTTTGGATCGTTAAGAAACAATCTAAGCAAAGCAAAGTACTTGGGTAGTTTTTGCCTGAGCAATAAGATATTTAGGTTTATTACAGCCCCTTTATAGGGGAGGATAATATTTTTGCTTATCAACTTAAATTCTATCCTCTCTTTTTAAGCAACCTTCCAATAAAATAAAGGTTTAAGATCTAGCACTGGGTTTAACTCCCATATCTTCCCAAAAATCGTCCATGGATTTGTAAACCATTCCACCACCCTCATCAATTTCTTTCATAGCTGCAAGGGTCTCCTTGTTGGGCGTACGAGGGAAATCCTTTCTAAGATAAGAAAGCACTAATTCACTAAGATTCAAATGAGCCTTAGCGGCTAATATTTTGATGTACGCCCTTTCATCAGGGGTACACTCTATAGTCATTTTGACTTTATCATGATTGGTATGAGAATGAGCACCCATATACATCTCCTAGGTTAAACCCCTATTTTATCCTTTCCACAGGCTTCTTGTAAACCTCATCTACCCAGGAAATCCCAGTAGAATAGAGCTCCCCCCCATAAAGGCGAATGAGATCCATAGATGGCCCCCTTACCTCTTACTAAACACAGGTATATTCCTTAATATTTCGCTCTACTTTCCCCTTTTCATCTCCCTCTATTTTGTTACTTTACTCGAGGAGAGGCTAGTTTGTTAATGGGCTCAGTGTAGATGATCTACTTTACATTCCTCAGCAAAAATATAAATTGGGATTCTAAAAGCCCATCGAGTTAAATATTTTTTAAAATCTAAATAATGAGATTAAGAGATAGGCAAATAGATATGCCAAACGTTGACCATTCAGGATGGGTAGCTGGGGATATATGAGAAGATAGGGTTAGTTGGCTTTATGGATCAGGCAGCAGGCCACGAGGCAAAGAATAAGCATTTAACATATAGGCAAGCTGTTAAATGCACAATTTTAAATGGATTGAACTTTGTAAGCCGCACTCTTTACCTGTATTCTGAATATTTTAAAGACAAGCCGCTAGATCATTTATTAGGCAGGCACCTACTCCCTAACCAGATTGGCAAGAATGTTTTTAAGTAGAACACTTGATAAGATATTTGGAATGGGAGTGACTAAGCTTTTTACTAGGGTAGCTTTGCATACGATTAAAGTGCTTGGCATTCAGATAAAAACCTACATTTAGGAGCAACAAGTTTTCATCTAGAGGAAAACGAGGAGAGTTATTTAGCATAAGAGAGAATCATGCATTCGTCTAGCCTAAGATTAACAGTCGTTATCTTAAGAATAGATTTCAAGCAAGCTGTCTTGCAGGCTATCAGTTTCAAGAAAGGAAATATCCCTTGAACATACATGCTGCCAATGGCATTAACAGCGATAAAACAACCTCTACTATTGCCAAACACCCCTAGTAAGAAGCTTTAGCCAGGCAAAAGAGAATTACTATACAGTAATAGCCAATACTCTTTGTATACGTCGGACATCTTACATACGCCTTAAAAAAGCACAGAGCTTATTTGCCATGCCTCTACTCATGCAGATTAATATGATATTAATAAAACAAAATGTTTATAGGTTATTTTAATTGCTAAAAGATCTTAATAATCGGTAGTTCCTAACACCCTACCCTACCTTGCAGGTGTAGTTTAAAGCATTTATTAACTAAACTTCAGATATGGCTATCTTAGGTGACTCAAAGCGGCGCCTTGCTCCTCGAAAAACACCTTTGGCTTGATGATTTAAGGTCGCATCCAGTTCAAGCATAATTTTCACGCCTTTATCTACATGATCGATCGTATATTCTTGGTAAACTTTTTCGGAGCTTTGTTTAGTTTTCACTCCATCTTTACCTAAAGGTAGATCGGAAATAAGTAGAAGCGCCCCAAGGGGAAGCTTATGGTAATAGCTAGCCATAAAAAGGGTGGCACATTCCATCTCTATCGCTTGCGGACGCGTTTTTTCTAAACGGCTTTTAAAGTTTTCGTTAAACTCCCAAAAACGCTTGTTCGTAGTATGGGTAATGCCAATGTGATAAGTGGAATTTTGTTGATCAAGAACATTACTTACACATTTTTGTACAAGAAAATTAGCCATCGAAGGCACCTCTTGCGGAAAATAAAAGTCCGAGGTTCCTTCTCCTCTTATACCTGCCACCGGCACGAAGTAATCTCCAATCTTATGATGCTTTCTCAAGCCTCCACACATACCTAATAGCAAAGCGGCACGAATAGGCAAAAAAGCACAAAGATCGATGATAAGAGCTGCTGCTGCAGACCCTATTTTGAAATCCAAGATACTTACTTTTTCCTCTGGGGAGTGAGCTACAGAAAACATAGATCCCTCTAGGATAGGTAGATTCCGATCATTGGCAAATTGCCTAACATAGCGAGGGAAATTAGTAAGCAGCAGATAAGGTTGAAAATCTTGCACGGTCGAGCCTGAATAACGCTCTAAAGTATCTGTAGCAATCTTTTCTTCCAAAGGATTTACATTGAAGTTATAAGTGCAATCTTCTTCCATTAAATTTACCTTATTTATTAGTGTCATTTCTCAACTTCTACCGCCTAGAAGTTGCGCATAAAGAGCCAAGGAGCAATTTTTCAGCTACTTAAAAAAAGAATAGTAACCATTAAAAAAAGACTTTAAAAAAAAGCAATCTAGTCCAGGTCCCATCCTTTTCTCAAGCCTTCTTTCTCTATATTTCTTAGAGAAAGGAAGAGATAGAGTCTGTAGCAAGTGATTTGCCTGTCTTTTTCTTCTTTTTCAAAATCTTTTTGGTTTCTCATCCTCTTCTTCGATAAAAAATGCATTTATCATGGTTGGAAAAAAAGTGCTACCTTTTTATACAAAAAGAATATTAATTTTCTCTTAAATTTTTAATCCACAACTCATGAGGGAAGCTCATTATCTTGCGAATATAAGGTGGAAATATTTCCATATTTTTTCTAAGTAGGTTTTGACAAAAGCTCCTTTTCTGCATATTTCTTGCTACTGTATATTGCACACCCTGTTCCGCAAAGGCAAAAAAACCCTCCTACTATCAAGGGTAAATAGGAATTAGCAATAAATCCTAGATAACCCCCTAAAAAAGGTCCTAAACATCCTCTAAGACCCACCAGCACTACATTGATGCCTGTAAAGGCTGCACTATTTTCTTTCCGAGCAAACTTAGGCCCTGATAGATTCCAGCACATCTCACTGCCTGCCTGCATAGTTCCATAGACAAAATAAGCCACGTACACCCATATCCAATGTAAGCTAGCTGTTATCAAGAATATAGGGAATAAAGTAGCTAAAAAACAAATCAAAAAAGTTAAAATATAAATGTTTATTTTATTAAAAAATGAAGCCCATATACGGGTAGTCAACGCAAAGCCTATTCCTTTGCAAACGGAGATAGCAATGACTAATTCAGTGTAGGAAAGGTGTAGCACTTCTAACGTAAAAACAGGTAACGCTGGCTGCATAATCATAAGCCCTAGCCCTCCACACATAAAGATCAGTTGAAAGTGGGCAAAATCTGGGCGTGCTCTCATTAACTTTATAAAATTTCTCCACGGCTGCACCAGAGTATCTTTTAAATTCTGTTTATCATTTAGATGAGGAGGTTCCTCTTTAGGCAGGGGGATAGTAACCAATAAAAAATTGCTCAATAAACTTATTGCTGCTGCTATAAAAAATCCCCAGCGCCAAATGCCAGGACTATTATCCATCCATCGTGAGATAAATAAAGGAAAGAAAAGGCTAGTTAAATAATTAATTGAAGAGCCTACGGAAAAGATTTTACTTCTTGCTTCGGCATGAATTTTAATTTTTAGGATTTCCATCCATGCAGGTATAATAGCTCTGCTGGCCATCATATAAACAGCGAAAGCGAAGATATAAAACCAATTATTATCGATAAAGGGGAAGAAAAAACAAGGCAGAAGCCCTATCACAGTTGCACATCCTATACTCTTCTTTAGCAAATCATGCCTTTTCTCTACAAAGGAGTTCCAATAGAATGAAGCAATAGCTACTACAGGCTTAGAACTAATGAGCAAGGTGATCTGTAAAGGTGAGGCATGCAAATCTTTATAAAAGATAAAGACTAGCAAAGTATACATCGCCCACAGCGGGGCATTTAAGAGGTGGCTCCCTATAAAGACATAACGTGTGTTTTGGCAAACTTTCATAGCAAAAAATTGTATAAATTATTTTCTGAAAATACAATAAAAAATATGGATGGCTTTTAATAATTTAAGCCTCTAGTAGCATAATCCTTTATTAAATTTTTTAATTAACAAAAAAAAGCTGTAGCTTCTCTAACATCTACCAAGCTAATTTATCGTAACTTCCTCCTTTAAGATGTTTGGGTTATATTACCTAAATATGTTACACTACTTTTCATTTTAAACTAAACAATTACTGGAAAGATGTGAGCCCCTTAGAAAATAAAGTAGACCTGCAAGCTGAGATTTTTAAACGCCGGACATTTGCCATTATCAGCCATCCTGATGCTGGCAAAACTACCCTAACAGAAAAGCTATTGCTTTATTCCGGTATGCTTCATACCGCAGGAATTGTACGAGGGCGTAAAGGACGCAAAGCTGCCGCTTCCGATTGGATGGCTATGGAACAAGAACGAGGGATTTCTATTACCTCCTCGGCCATGCAGTTTCCTTACAAAGAGACATTGATTAATATTTTAGATACTCCTGGTCACGAAGATTTTTCTGAAGACACTTATAGAACTCTCACAGCTGCTGACTGTGCTATCATGGTCATTGATGCTGCTAAAGGGGTTGAGAAACAAACGCGTAAGCTTTTCGAAGTATGCCGGCTTCGCAAAATTCCAGTTTTGACCTTTATTAATAAAATGGACATGCCTGGACGCGAGCCCCTCGACCTTATGAATGAAGTAGAGAATGTGCTAGGTATCCAATCTACAGCTTTTAATTGGCCCATTGGCTGCGGAGCTTCTTTTAAGGGCGTATACGATCGATTAGAAAAGAAGGTGCTTCTTTTTGCAAAAACCTCGGTAGGTGGCGCGCAAAAAGCTGAAATTACTCGTTATCCTCTTAACAGCCCTGAAATTATTCTGCTCCTGGGAGAAGAAGCCCACCATAGTTTAATGCAAGAGCTAGAATTATTAGAAATGGCTGGTAACCCTTTTGATTATAAGCATTTTCTAGCAGGTAATGTGACTCCCGTATTTTTTGCATCGGCTTTAACCAATTTTGGTGTTGAACCTTTTTTTGATGCCTTTATCCATCTTGCCCCGCCTCCCCAACCTCGCCTAGTTAACTTAAACAATGGGGAAGAAAAAACGCTCGACCCTGTGGAAGCACCGTTCAGTGCCTATGTTTTTAAAATACAAGCTAACATGGATAAAAAGCATCGTGATAGCATGGCTTTTTTAAGGATTTGCTCGGGTAAATTTGAACGTGACATGCTTGTTAAGCATCATCGTACGGCTAAAGAAGTGCGCCTTTCGCGCCCTCATGGCATGCTAGCTGGAGAACGTACCATTGTGGATACGGGCTATGCTGGCGATGTAATCGGTGTAATTAACCCAGGTGTATTTTCCGTAGGCGATACCATTTCGACTAAGGGTGGTTTCAACTTCAAACCCATTCCGCATTTTCAACCCGAAATTTTTGCGCATGTTTCTCCCAAAGATGTGGGCAAGCGTAAATCCTTTGATAAAGGTGTTTACCAATTAACAGAAGAAGGAGCCATACAACTGCTTAAACCTTACGAATATGGCGCTGAGCTAATCTTCGCTGCTGTAGGACAGCTCCAGTTTGAAGTGATGCAATACCGCTTAAAGGATGAATATGGTGTCGACACAGCAGTCTCTTCCTTACCCTACAAATGCAGTGCTTGGCTACTGGGTGACATTAAAACTTTTCAAAAGCCGAGTAACAGCTTAATCGTCCAAGACCGTTACAATCGGCCGATTGCTTTATTTACTGAGCCGTGGGAAAAGCAGTATGCTGTTAAACAAAATCTTGAGCATCAGCTGGTAGATATCCTTTGATAAAAAGCTTTTTTTAAAGTTTTCATTAACTTTTTTGCTAAAACACCTAACTTTTATGGGTGTTAAAAGCGTAACAAGCATAACTTTGCTTAGCCCTGTCTCCTCAATCTTCAAAGGCTAAGCTTTATTACAATAAACTTTAAATGAACTAACTTATAGATTGTTTCTTAAAAAATTAAAGACCTATCTACAAGCTTTAATTTTCCTCGACTGCTCTTTCTATTGTTTGAAGAACCTGCTTAGGGAGACCAGAAATCTTTTGAGGCTTAACCCTAGCGGCTAGTCGAGGTTTGTATTGATGGGAATAATTTTCAGGATCAGACTCATTTTGCTGATTGCCTAAAAGTAGTTTATTATAAGTGTTTTGCTTTTCCATCTGCTCGGAAAGAGCTAAAATTTGATCCCGCAGAGTTAACAGCTCAATGTTATCAGCGCCTGCCAATCGAGCTAAATTTTTTAGCCTCTCTTGATCGCTTTCAAAATCAGCATGCTCGGGATGAAGGTCTTTTAACTTATTGATTTCCTGCACCATTGCACCTCTGAAAGCTTGCATAGAATTTAGAAGCGGCTCTCTACTATTCATGATCACTTGAAAAGCTGGAGCATTTTGCGCCATAATAGCATATTGCTCTTCTTCCATATTGGCTAGCAACTCACGCAAAACATTTACGAGAGCGCTCATGGCCATTTTTAATGCTTCGTCTATCATCTTTACCTCATTAAGCTCATCACGTATAATATCATTTTTTCTATTGGAAAAATGCATATTTTATTAGGTTTTATGTATTCAATTGATTTTAAAAGGCTTAAAGAATGGTTCTTATCTGAGAAACGCTCTCTTCCTTGGCGTCATCAGCCATCTCCTTATGCTGTCTGGGTATCGGAAGTCATGTTGCAGCAAACACAAGTCTCCGTAGTTATTCCTTACTTTCATCGATGGATGCTGCGCTTTCCCTCTATAGCTTCCCTTGCTAACGCAGAGCTTGATGAGATCATTAAATTATGGGAAGGCTTAGGATATTATTCTAGAGCAAGGAGCTTACATCAAGCTGCTCAATATGTTGTAAATCATCATCAAGGGCAACTGCCTTCTAATAAAGAGGAATTAAAAAAAATAAAAGGATTAGGCCCTTATACCGTGGGAGCCATCTTAAGTTTTGCTTTTCGTCAACGTGCCGCAGCTGTTGATGGCAATGTGATTCGCGTCTTATCCCGTTATTTTGAAATTAAAGAGGATTTTGCTAAAAATAAAGCCGTGAATAATTTACGTAAAATTGCTCTAGAAATCCTTCCGGAAGATGAGGCTTGGATTCAAAATGAAGCTCTCATTGAACTAGGGGCAACAATATGTAAGAAAAAGCCTAAATGTATGGAATGTCCTTTAAGATCTAGCTGTAAGGGCTATAGGAATGGTACAGCTCAGCAATTACCCTTTAAATCCACCAAAGTGGAAACAAGCTATCTATATCGTGCGGTCCCTATCATTATATTTGGAGATAAATTACTTGTCAAACGAGGGCAAAAAGGTGAAATCATGTCCGATTTACATGAATTTCCTCATTTTGAGACTCCTCCCCTAGGCTGGAGCTATCAACGTCTTCAAGAAGAGATGTTTTTGCAATGGTCTTTAGAAACTCAATATATTAAAGAGCTTCCTCAAGTTAAGCACTCTTTTACAAGATATCAAGCTAGTTTAAAGCCCGTACTCTTTCACTCTTCGTATGAAAGGCCTATTAGGGATCATACTTGGCTCACTCGTGAAACGCTGATGCAGCTGGCCTTTTCCTCAGGTCATCGTCGTATCTTCATGGATCTAAATTTGAAAGCATAGCTTTAAAGGCTCCTTTTTCCCACCCCTCATCGTGAAAGCTTTAAAATCTATCCCTGAAAATGCTAATGATCCTAGCAAAATTACTCCTTAAAATAGCGGCCATCAAACTTTTACCTTTATTAAATAATAACTTGCTAAAAAAAAGTATGAGGAGTAAATCTATTAGACAAAAAAGAACACCTTCACCTAAACCTGAAGAAGGTGTTAACTTATAAAACTCAAGGAGCCTAGATGATCCCCTCCAATTCAACCTCTAGCACGCCGACAGACTTTCGAGCTACAGTTTCAGCAAATATAGAAGATGCTGTCTCAGGGGAGTTGATGAATAAAGCGGTTACTTTAGTCCCTTGTGGCCACACCTTTAATGAAGATACCATCATCCAATGCTTAGCTCGTAATAAGCTCTGCCCCTTAGATAGGCAGCCCATCAAAAATTATGTACCCAATTATACGATCAGACACTTGGCAGAAACAGCCACCTCTCATCCTTTGGAAAAAGAACCTAAACAAGAACCTAGTGAAGAAGCCGAAAAGCATTTCTTAAGAGGTAAAGAATACGTTGAACAAGAAAATCATGAAGCAGCCATAGAAGCTTTACTGCAGGCTTTACAATTAAGCCCTACTTATGAAAAAGCTCAAGCCTACCTAGAGTTTTGCCTTAAACGCTCCTCACATTCTTCTTCATTTCACCCATCTTCTTCACTTCCTCAGCCTATTTCTCACTCTCTTTCCGAAAAACCCCAAGAAAAGACGCTTTCCTCTTTAGGACATTCTAGGGAAGGTTATACTGAACTTTTATTCAATCTTTTAGAAGAGCCCCTAATTCAAGAAAAATTAGCTTTAAAGAAAATGCTAGAAAGCCAATTGGAAGAGTTGATAAGCCAGGATAGTGAAGAGCTGACCGAGAAAGAAAAGGTAAGCTATAAATGGACAAAAAATTTGCTAGGCGAAAATAAAAAGATAAGGCAATTTGCGCTAGAAAAACTGCAGCAAATCCATAACCCTTCTTCCCCTCCCCCAACAGTTGTTTCTCAGCCTTCTACTTCCTCATCTTCTTTAGCTACTCCTCCATCTTTTGCTCTAGAAAAGCTGCAGCAAATCCATAGGTCTTCTTCTCCTCTCTCACCAGTTGCTCCTCAATCTTCTACTTCCTCATCTTCTTTAGCTATTCTCTCAGCTAAAGAAACTCAAGCTGTTTCTCCGCAGCCAATTTCTGCGGTTACTCCTCAATCTCCCCTTTATACAACTCCTTTATCTAGCTTACCTGTCAAAGAAATTCAAGCTCATTCCTCACCAGCTATGAGCGCTCTTTACTACGAGATAGTACATTTCCATTTTCCTCACAAAGGGGGAGATTTTACAGAGCAAGCTCGTATTATAGATCAGATTTATAAAATTAAGCCTACCCTTGCTGTGGAAGAAAAGGCTCCTTACATCTTTAAGCAAATTTTCAGCCTAGCCAAAGATCTTTCTCCCGTAGATTTTGAAGAAGAAAACACGATCAATGATGCTCTCACCCTCTCTAATTATTCTTCCTATCTACTCAATATTAATCGCCTCCTACTTTGGCAGAAGCTGCCTGAAGGAAAAGAGAACTTAAGCAAAGAAAGCATTAAAGCTTTGCCTTTAAAGCAAAAAGGAGAGCTTCTAAAGGCTTATATTGAAGAACTAAGCAAATGGATGAAAAAGCAAGATAAAAGTTTTACTCACCTAGATTTAAGTGAATCAGGCTTAACTTTTTTACCTCCAGAGATAGGGCAGCTATCTCAGCTGCAAGAGCTTGACCTAAGCAAAAACAACCTCACCACCCTCCCTGTTGAAATTGGACAGTTAGCTCAGCTGTACAAGCTTAACTTGCAACAAAACCAATTAACCTCTCTTCCTGCTGAGATAGGCCAGCTAGCTCAATTGTTCAGTCTTAACTTGCAGCAAAACCACCTCTCCACCCTCCCTGCTGAGATAGGCCAGTTGGCTCAGCTGTACATACTTAACTTACAGCAAAACCAGCTAGCTGCTCTTCCGGCTGCAATTGGACAGCTTTCTCAGCTGAGACATCTATGGTTACGCAACAACCAACTAAACGCTCTTCCTGTGGAGATAGGTCAACTTTCTCAGTTAGGAACGCTTAATTTAAGCAACAACCAACTAAACGCTCTTCCTGCGGAGATAGGTCAGTTTTCTCAGCTGCAAGAGCTTATCTTAAGCAGCAACCAGCTAACCATCTTTCCTGTGGAGATAGGACAGCTTTCTCAGCTGCAGCGGCTTAGATTAGGCAACAACCAGCTAAACATCCTTCCTGTGGAGATAGGCCAGCTTTCTAAGCTGCAGCGGCTTGAATTAAGCAAGAACCAGCTAATCTCTCTTCCCAAAGAAATAGGTCAGCTCTCTCAGTTAGGATCGCTTGACTTAAGCAGCAACAAGCTAACCGCTCTTCCCAAAGAAATAGGTCAGCTTTCTCAGTTAGAATCGCTTGACTTAAGCTGCAACAAGCTAATCACTCTTCCTGTGGAGATAGGTCAGCTTTCTCAGCTGAAACACCTTGCCTTAATCTTCAACCAACTTACCTCTCTTCCTGCAGAGATAAAGCAACTTTCTCAGTGTGCCATTTGTGAGTAAATAAATATTTCCTTTAAAATCTCTGATAAAGAATGCAGATAGGCTTCTTGCGCTTTAGTGAATCTAGAATCTTTTTAGAATAGAAAATAGACATCCTATAGCTAGTTTTGTTGCTCAGTACTACTAGTAGCCACTAATAAGCTAATAGATGCTTTTATAGGAGGGCAAAAAAATATCAAGGAATGGGTTACCCTTTTTGCTCTCAACATTAAATAAAGAACGGCTAATTGCTCGTGTGAGTGCAATAGCATCTATCTTGAATACCTTTAATTTATCTAATTTGCTATACCGAATTAAAATAAGAGCGTCCCTGTATTTACTTCAAGCAAGGCATTTCTTTTGCTCTAACATTACTCTGTAAGCACCCTAAGATGTATACTTATCCATAGACTTAGTGATTAAAATAAAAAACTTATCAAATAAAAGGTTAAGCCAAATTCTTAAAAAGCTCTTTTTAACTTAAACTTGCTGAGCAAAGGACCATAAAACTGAAAAAGTTTATAAATTACTCGCTTTCAAATTTAGCACAGAGGCAACCTTTCGAGCCCTCTTAAATGCTAATCAAACGAGCTTTTAATCACAGAGCTGGCTTATCTAATAGAAAAAATGTTTAGCTTAGATACAAGCAACAAAGAAGCTTTTACCCGATCACATTACCTAGCTTAAAATACACCTTTTTCACCCACATTTTGTTCACTCCTATCTTCTACGCAGGCAAACTATTCTTTTTTACCTTCACTATCCATTCTTAATCTGCGGGCTTCAAGCCTCGGCAATCTTTTAATACCATCCCATATATTCATAAAATGGAGAAGAGAAAGAAGAGCAGCATGCTTAGCCTTCACTATTAAGGATAGTTAAACAAAATGTGAAAGGACATTTTTCTTCTAAGAAAGCAAAGCCTCTACAGCTGAAAATGCTGTCTAATCTTCTCAGGGATAGTTTTAAAAGAATTTCCTGTTAAATTTAGCTCATATAACGATGGAGATAGCTTTTCTATCTCAACAGGAAGGGAGTTGAGCTGGTTATGGTCTAAATGAAGCCATTTTAGCTTGGGAAGATTCCCTATATTAGGGGGAAGGCAGATAAGAAGGTTGTGGCTTAAATAAAGTTCTTCCAACTGATTCAGTTGATCGATTTCCGCAGGTAGGGAGACAAGCTTATTTTGACTTAAGCAAAGCTCTTCTAGCTGAGTCAGTAGCCATAGCTGCACAGGAAGAGTAGCAAAATAGTTTTGGTTCAAGTTAAGACCATATAATTGAGTCAACTGACCTATCTCTGTAGGCAGGGAGGTTAGCTGATTTCGGCTTAAGTTAAGCGTCCTCAATCGAGCCAGTTGCCCTATTTCTGTAGGAAGAGACTTAAGCCGGTTTTTGCTTAGATCAAGCCGCTGTAACTGACTCAATTGACCTATCTCTATCGGAAGGACATCTAATCTATTATGATTTAAACATAGCCATTCGAGCCTAAAAAGCTTTCCTATCTCTAAAGGAAAAGAGTTCAGCTGGTTTTGACTTACATCAAGTTTTTGCAAACGAGATAGCTGAGCTATTTCTTTAGGCAAAGAAGTGAGAGAGTTTTGGCTTAAATAAAATGCTTCTAAATGAGTGAGCTGTCCTATCTCAGCAGGAAGGCTTTTAAGGCAATTTTGGCTTAAGTTAAAATCTTTTAGCAAAAACAACTGGCCTATTTCCGCGGGAAGGGAACTAAGCTGATTTAAGCTTAGATAAAGGTTTACCAATTTAAAAAGCTTTCCTATCTCTAGAGGAAGCCTACTGAGTTGGTTGTCACTTAAATCAAGCGTCCGAAGATGACAAAGCTGGCCTATTTCTTCTGGTATAAAGATAAGGCGATTACGGCTTAAGTAAAACCCCTCCAACTGGATCAATTGTCCTATTTCTTTAGGAAGAAAGGTCAGCTGATTGTAGCTTAAATTAAGAGAAGCAAGAGCAGGAAACATGCCTATTTCGGGAGGCAAATAAGTCAAGCCTAATCCAGATAAATCTAATAGCCTAACATTTTGGCAACTGTTTGCAATCCATTGACTAAAAAGATTACCTTTTTCTTCTAAAGATAATGAATTAATTTCTTCTTGTGCTAAGTATTCCTTTCCTCCAGGAATTTTTTTCCAGATGAGCAGGCGATTA